>JAIHTM010000291.1 GCA_022713905.1 Collinsella sp. | reverse complement strand
AGCGAGTCCTCAGCATCCGCCGCCATCCGCGAACTGATGCTCAATCCCACCGCAACATCGCTCGATTACATGCCAGCCATAGACGTACTGCGCGCCCACGGTCTCACTATTTGCCGGTGAGTCCGAGAGGTCAACCGGTGGTTCATACGGCAGTGGTTCATACGGCACATACCGCGCGGAGCTGCTATGCACGAACCACTGTGTCCGAACAACGAGAACGCACTACTTCTCCAGCTTCTCCAACTTTTCCAGTGCCTTTAACAGCGAATCGACATGTCCTTTGGCACGTACGTTGTAACGAGCGATAACCACGGAGCCGTCGGGATTGATGACGAGCGTCGAACGGATCACGCCTACGTGTATCTTGCCGTAGAGCTTCTTTTCGCCATATGCGCCGTACAGCTTGTGCACGGTCAGGTCGGGATCAGACAGCAGCGGGAATGTGAGATGGTCGTGCTCGGCGAACTTGCGCAGTTTCTCGAGTGAATCCTTGGAGACACCGAGCACCGCAACATTCTGCGACTCCAAGCGTGCGAGATTATCTCGGAAATCGCAAGCCTCAGTGGTGCATCCGGGCGTCATTGCCGCCGGATAGAAGTACAGTACAACCCTACGTCCGTCCTCGAGCACGTCAGACAGATTGATTAAGCCGTTCTCCGCAGTGCCGGGCACAATCGCCGGCAGAGTGAAATCAGGAGCATCACTCCCCTCTTGCAGACGAGCGTATACAGGAGCTTGGGCGGAATCATGAACAGTAGCAGTCATGCGTCCCATGATAGGCGTCCGAGCCCGCGACATCTATCACAGACTTTCGATGACCACTGATTGCGTCAATAATTCGGCACGTTATATTCGACAGTAATATGCCATCAAAGCGTCGGCAGCGGGCTCTGAAAGACTCGACTAATCGGGCAACTGCGGGTCGGCAAAACGGCGATTCTGCAGAACCGGCATTATCTGGCGTGCGGAAGCAAGGCATTCGCGACTAAGCCCAGTAGCAATAAGCTCGGCTCCCTCATCGCCCGCTTCGGCAACTACCTCTCCCATCGGGTCGATGATGCGACAGCATCCGATGTTCCGCGAACTCACCTCACTGCAAGCCAACACATAGCAAGTGTTTTCCAATGCGCGAGCCGCAGTCAGCAGCTTCCAATGCTGCTCTTTCAACGGGCCGCGCACCCAAGCGGCGCTTACAACAATCGCATCTGCCCCGCGCACGGCCAGTGAGCGAGCGGTTTCCGGGAAACGAACGTCATAACAGGTCATGACGCCGATTTTCCAACCGTCAATATCGACGATAGGCGGCAACGCATCTCCTGGGAGAACCACGTCGGATTCGCGGGCCGCGAACGCATCGTAAAGATGCAGCTTGCGATATTCAGCGATAATTTCACCATCGCGAATCACAAGGAACGTGTTGGAAACTCGGGAATCTGCATCCCGTTCTGTTACTTGCTCCGGCGCAACATGCACGGTACCCATCAGCACAATATGCCGCTGCGCGCTGATACGCCGCAAGCCGTCTACAAACGGCCCGTCCAGTGGTTGCGCATGCGCGGCAGCATATGAATCGTCATCGCCGCGCCGCGCAATCAAACCTTCCGGCAATGCCAGCAACTTCGCGCCGCCCGCCGCCGCATCACGCGCGAATCCGTCGATGATCTCCAGATTCCGTTCCGGCTCCTCCGCCACCGTAAATTGCGCAATCGCAACTGGTAAGGACTTCGCACTCGTCACGCCAGCCCCAATGTCTTGAAGGCGTTGGCTAGACCGTTGTCGCGGATGTCGGTGGTAATGATGTTGCAGAAGGCCTGGATGCCGTGGATGGCGTTGCCCATGGCCACGGATGTGCCGGCGGCTTTGAGCATGGCGGTGTCGTTATCGGAGTCGCCGATGGCGATGGTGTCGGCGATGGCATAGCCAAGCAAGGAAGCCACGTCGCGCACGGCGGTGCCTTTGTCGATGCCGTTGATGAGCAGTTCGCCGTTATTCGGCGAGATCTTGTCGTATGAGCCGTGCACGAGTTCGAACCAGGGGGCAAGATCATGCTGAGTGTTCTCGAAGGAAACATCCGGCTCGGGCCCGGTGAAATACGATCCCTTGCTCACATGAATCGTGTGACCCAGCGTAGATCCAGCCGGAACCTCTACCTCGTCCAGCAAATGCCAGAACCGCGCAAACTCACCACGATTCCACGTCTTGCCCTTGGACTCCAGATGGCGGCGATAACCTTCGGAAATGTACATGCCGTCCGCACCCTGCCACTGGTAGCTCTCGATATGGTGTTCGGCAAAATAGGCCATCGCCGCATCGATGGCTTCGGGCGATACGAGGTGCTGGAACAGCAGCTTATCGCCGATATTCGCCTGTGCGCCGGCTACGGAAACTACACCGTCGAATCCAAGATCCAGAATGTTGCGTTCGATTTTCGGCACGGATCGACCGGTGCAGATGAAGAGCTTGTGACCGTTGGCTTGGGCCCGCGCACACGCCGTTTTTGCCGACTCCGGCACAATATGATTCTCATCAGCCAGCGTGCCGTCGATATCAATGAATACGAGTTTGCTACTAGTCATGTCGCTTTCCGCCATATGTCGAACCTTCCCAAGTCAGCTTACGCTGACAGCCACCTCCAGAGGGGGCGAAGAGAAAAATAAAACCTGCCGAAAAAGGGAAAGTACTGCTGACACCTCCCCCAGTCGGCTTGGCCGACGGCTTCCGCTGGCGGAGACCAAAACGGCATCACACGGCGTAGGCGGCCCAGCGGCCGTGAGTGTGCTGGACTTCGATGGGCATGCCGAAGAGGTCGGAGAGGCGCTCGTCGGTTAGGCCGTTCTCCAGCGAACCGGTGTAGACAATGGTGCCAGCACCGGGATTACCCATTGAATCCACGCCCGCTTCAGTGGCGTCCTCAGCGGGAATCGGCTTGCGTCCCATGATAGCGATGTGGTCGAAACCGGCCGGAATCTCCTCCAAGCGATGGGTGACCAGCACCACGGCACGCTCGGAGTTCTCT
>JAIHTM010000290.1 GCA_022713905.1 Collinsella sp. | reverse complement strand
GGCTTCAGGGGGTAAGTGTTAATTTCTGGTCATGAGGTAATTTTCAGGAGGGCTTGTGGCAAAAGTTTTTACACAAGAAGAGCGGGAAAAAATTAAAGGGCAGGTTCTTGAACTCGTACGCCAGAGTGGACGCGAGACGTTACGACAACTGGAAGCTAAAACTGGGGCAACAAGATATCTGATGAGCGTTCTGGCCAGAGAGCTGGTTGCCAGTGGCGATGTATACAACTCTGGTTACGGGTTATTCCCGTCTGAACAGGCGCGTAAGGATTGGCAAAATACCCGTAAAAAGCTCTCAAGGGCAAAGCTGAAGAAACCATCTGCGGTTGATCCGGACCTTATCTGGTCATTACCAGACGGAGAAATACGCCGCTACGACAGGCGTCAGAACATAATCTGTCGCGAGTGCCGGAAGAGCGAAGCTATGCAGCGTGTGCTGGCGTTTTATCAGGGTAATTTTCAGGAGGTGATGGCGTGAGGGTGAGGATTTATATCGCTGGTCCGATGACCGGGTATAAAAATTTCAACCGTGAGGCGTTCCACGATGCGGAAGAGGAACTGAAACGGGAAGGGCATACAGTCTTAAACCCGGCAGTACTTCCGGACGGGCTGACACAGCCACACTACATGGATATTTGCATGGCAATGATTCGTTGTGTTGATGCGATTTACATGCTGAAAGGCTGGCAGCGGTCAGCAGGCGCTAAGGCAGAACTGGCGCTGGCGGAGAAGCTGGGGCATGCAGTTATTTTTCAGGAGGCAAACAGTGAGTAACCAATGGCGACCAGATATTTGCCCTATAACCGGACGTGCATTTTTCATGTGGATTGAGCATCCGACATTGGGAAATGTGCCGACGTATGGTGGCCCATTAGATAGCTACACCATCCCAACAAAGGACAGCGACGGTGAGTTTTCATGTGAGCGTTACGATCATGATTTCGGCGGCTGGGTAGAAAGCGAATGTCTTGGGTTATATCTGATTGATGATAAAGAACAATGCAGAGTCTACGAACTCGAGGAGCGCGTTAAAGAGCTGGAAGCGCGGGAAATAAAACCGGCCAAGGGCGAAGTTCTTGTCGTTGTATCTGGTTTTACTGGTTGCGGAAAAAGCGCCATTGCCGGGGAAATAGAAATCGCGATGAAGGCTATTGGTGTACCGGTTCAGTGGACTAATGGCGATGCAGAAAAGCGCATGACAGGAGCTGACTGGCTGACAGCAATTGAGATGTACAAACCAACTGTGCGCATTGTGGAAGTTAATGTGCCACGCGTCGCTGGCATTCGCATCAAAGGAGAGTGACGTGGAAATAAATCCAGAAGATGAGTTAAGCAATATCGTTTTATTTCCGGTAAAAGAGGATGACCCACGTAATCAGGTTAATTTTCTTTATGAGCCATCGGAAAGACCATACTGCCATCACGCTTCTGTCCGGGTTGACGAAAAAGAGCGTCAGGTCCGCTGTAAAATCTGCGGTGCAGTTGTGGAGCCGTTTGACTGGATGCTCTCTGTGGCGAAAAGAGAAACCAGACTGGCAGATGATGTAAGGCTATTGCGCCAGGAGGAACAGGAAAGGCGGAAAAATATAGAAAAGTTAATTCAGATTGAGCGTAACGCGAAAGCGCGGATACGCAGGGCGACAAAATCCAGAACTGAATAATTAAATTTAGCTCTGTTAAAAATTTAATCCTTAACCGGAGGGATTTCTGCACCTTCAGAACATCAGGAGGCCGCCCGAAAGGGCGGTAGTTAAATGCGAAAGTTTAAAATAATTATTGAAACGGGAATAGCCGGTGGAGATTTCGAGGATGAAATCGAAGTGGATGATGATGCGACGCCTGATGAAATACATGACGAAGCAAAAGATATTTTCTTTAACTACTGCAATTACTCATATCACGAAATAAAAGACGAAGAGGAAGAACAAAATGGCTGATTCTGGTTCAACTAAATATAACGCCAGTTTTGAAGAATGGCATGAACTGTTAATGGATTATGCAGAGTTACGCGGTGGAAGTGCCGCTGATGCTGAAGCATGGCGTGATGATTATGAAGCAGGGAAAACACCGGTCGAAGCATATTGTGATGAGTGGGGCGATGAATGAGCGAGATTAATTATCAGGAAGGGCATGAAAAGGCAGGGCAGGCAAAACCAGTGGCATGGCGATATCGCTACGTGAAAAAAGGCGTTACAGACTTTCAGGGGAAGCAGTGGGTTGGTGACTGGAAATATGTCCCGACAAAAGAGGATTGCAACGACAGGCCGAGCTATGAGATTCAGGCCTTATTCACTGTCCCGCCTGTGCCACTGACACCAGAAGGATTGATTAAAGCAGTGCGTTTCTATGAACAGGTAAAGCGTGAGAATCCGCCAGTCGAAACCGGAGCATGGAAAGACGCTGTTGACTGGGTGCTCAAAGAGGCTTGCCAGGCTGTAAACATTGGTACCAAAGGAGATTGATATGACCACTTTTACCGACAAAGAACTGATTAAAGAAATCAAAGAGCGCATAGGCAGCTTGGACGTTCGAGACAATATTGAGCGCCGTGCTTATGAAATTGCTCTGGCATCGCTGGAAGCAGAGGCAGTTATGTTCTGTATATCAGGACAAAATGTAGATTCAGAAGAACATGTATCAACCAGCAAAGCGGTTGTTGATGCCTGGGTTGAAGAATGGAATCAGGTTGACGGAAGTCCTGGCGAACCACTGTACAAAACTATGCCACTCTACTATCACGCTGCCTTGCCAGCGCCGGTAGTGCCGGAAGAAGCAACTCCGGAAAACGTAGAAATGCTCTCTGGCTATGTTTCCACGTACAAATTAACCGATAGCGAGCGCGATATTGCTGCCGAAATATGGAACGCCTGCCGCGCCGCTATGCTTCATGGGAAAGGAGAGTGATATGGCAACTTTAACAAAAAAAGAACGGGCATGGTTGAACGAATTACAGGACGTTCTTGATCGCTGCCCATCACCGAAAAAAATTGGTTTTTACACCATTGGCGATAAAAGCATTTACCTGTATGA
>JAIHTM010000289.1 GCA_022713905.1 Collinsella sp. | reverse complement strand
CGAGCGCACCTACGGCTCCCCCATCGTCCTGCGCCCGGTCAGCTCGGAGGACGCCATGACCGCCGACTGGTCGCGCGTGCCCTACGACGTGCTCGCCACCATCTCCACCCGCATCACCAACGAGTGCCGCCAGATCAACCGCGTCGTCCTCGACTGCACGTCCAAGCCGCCGGCAACGATCGAGTGGGAATAATGCCCGAAAGGCCAAAAAGCCTTGAAAAGGCTGGACTTTTGGGTTACGGAATTGCCCCGTGACAACAAAATGACAACATTTTAGATTATTCAAGAATAAAGAGCTATCTGATTTCTGTTAGAAAAGTCAGATAGCTCTTTTTGTTTTCTCGGATTTAGTCGTTCTTCAGCCGGTCCTTGAACGCCTCTACCAGCGCATCGCTGAGATTCTGTGGTAGGATCAGGAAGAAATGTAGCTTATGGGATGAAAACAAATCCGCTTGTCTAGAATGCCCTCATTTGAAAAAATGACAGTTTTTGCGTTTTGAAATTATTCTGTGGAGGTGTGCAATATGGCTTTTTGCATTAACTGCGGGCAAGAACTTGCGGAGGGAGCAAAATTCTGCGCCAGTTGTGGTAATGCGGTAGATGCATCGCAAAATGGTGCAAAAGAACAAAGAAAAACCGTTTATGACGGAGAATTACATAAATGCACAACTAAAGTTAAGGCCGAAACCGCTGACTATGTAGGAAGATTACGTATTCAGCGTGAAGAGGGACAATATGCTATGCATAAGCAAACTCAATCTGCCAATATTGGTGCGTTTCGGGTTGAAAAACAGGCTGAAGTCGGTATTGCCGGTGCTGAGGCCCTGGGACATATGGGTGAAAACGGTGCAGGTGGAGTTGATTTAGGAAACGGCAGCGCAGGGCTTAATCCTGCCGCTATGATGGCGGGAATGGCTCTCGGCGGTGCTGTCAGTCATAATATTGCCGGAATTATGAACAACTCAATGGCTGGTATTAATCAAACCACACCGAGCGGAGCAACACCTCCACCCGTTCCTGTTGTTGCATATCACATTGCGGTGAACGGGCAAGCAACCGGACCTTTTTGATTTAAATGTATTGCAACAAATGGCTACTTCAGGTCAGTTCAATGCTGATAGTTTGGTATGGAAAAATGGAATGTCTGAGTGGGGTAAGGCAGGCACTATTGATGAATTAAAATCAATGTTTGTTGTTATGCCACCTATTCCTCCGGTTGAATAATTATGAAGATAAATACAGACTTAGTTAAAGGTAAAAAATATTCCTCTGCGGTTAAACCAAACACTCTTAAACATTCTCAGGAATATAGGGTGCTTGCCACTTTGCGTTACTTGTATCCTTCAAAGTTTGATACAATGATTACAGGCGAAGCTCCCGATCTTCAAGACAGTGCAAATAGTACGGGAATTGAGGTTACCGCCGCTGTAAAAGAAGATGATATGAAAGTATCTCGCGCCTTTTCCGAATTAAATCAGGGTAAACCTAAGGATATAGAAAAACGCAAAAATATCATCAAATCAAGCGGATATTTCTTTGTCCCTCTTAAAGATGAAAAGGTTGCGATATCTACCTCCGGAACTACCGACGGAGAGAAACGCTTTTTTCAAGAAAGCATACGAAGAAAGACGAAAAAAATTCAGCAGTACCGATCAAATTTTAAGAGGATGGGACTTGCCATACTTTTGCCCGAAATTCCAACCTCTTATGCAGAAAATCACTTATCTGAGTGGATTACCGAACTGCTTGACGAGTCTGCAAACTTATTTGATTTTGTGTATGTTATTTCTCATCGTTTCTGTTTGTATTATGATACGCAAGCGAAAATTACCGAAAAGCATTCACTCACCCAAGATGAAAGTTTGTCACTCGCTACGATTGGCAGAATGACCGCTGAGGGCGAATTAACAATGACAGATACAGAATGGCAATAACCACTTGATTTATGTGGTGTAATTAAGTATAATATCCTTGTCAGCGTGACAACAAAATGACAACAGGAATTATGATACACCGTAATTCTTGGATAATCTAAGTAATCCTGATAATCGGAGCTAAACGGTCTATACAAAATCGTTTAGGTCACGGTTTCAGAGGGCGAATGGGAGCGAATTTGGAATAACGGAGTGTCCTCGTCGTTGCTCCTCAGTCGCGGTACCTTTGTACAGCTTCCTTCGGTGCGCCTAGAGGCCACACACGTTATTCCAATTCACCGGTGGACTTCGACGATGTGTGCGTTAGCTGCGTTACGGGAAGCTCGACGTACCCTTGTACGCTTTCGCTTCCCGCGCCATGCTACCGCACACATCGCCGAATTTCACTCGTAGATTCTTGTAAGACCCCAGCCGCTTCGCGACTGGGAGGGGGTGGTCCTCGTAAAGAACCCGGTATAATCTGCAGGTACAGCGCTCCGTTCGGACGGGACTCTCACTGCACATGCGACAGGGATTCGACAACAAGAAATATATCGAGCTGCAGGCCGCCAACATTCGAAAGCGCATCGCGCAGTTCGGCGGCAAGCTCTATCTGGAGTTCGGCGGCAAGCTGTTCGATGACTATCACGCGTCACGCGTGCTGCCCGGCTTCGAGCCGGATTCCAAATTCCGCATGCTCAAAAGCCTCGCCGACGACGTGGAGATCGTCATCGCCATCAACGCCAACCACATCGAGAAGGCCAAGATGCGCGGCGACCTCGGCATCACGTACGACGAGGACGTGCTGCGACTCATCGACATCTTCCGCTCGCGCGGATTCCACGGCTGCTCCGTCGTGCTCACCCAGCACGCGGGGCAGCCGGACGCGGACGCCTATCGCCGGCGCCTCGACCAGCTCGGCATCACCTGCTACCTGCACTACCCCATCGCAGGCTACCCCACGACATCGAGCACATCGTCTCCGACGACGGATACGGGCGCAACGACTACATCGTCACCACGCGTGTTTATGTTCAATGGTTTTAAGACCGGTTGAGCGTTTGGTTTTTAGTCCGAAAGAGCGGTAGGAATTAGTCCATTTCATCGTTGATGGAAAACAAGT
>JAIHTM010000288.1 GCA_022713905.1 Collinsella sp. | reverse complement strand
CGGATCATTTCGTAGGCCCGTGGCCGCCTTGGAAACCGAATGATGGCACGAGCATCCATTCGGCTTCCAGGGCAGCCACAGACAGAACGGGGCGAACAGAAAAGCACGTAGACCTGCCACAGCTCACCGACAAAGCTCATCCCGGCAAGAACGGCAGAGGTGGCGATTACAGTGAGGGAGCCCAAAACGCGACCGCTCACTTTATCGGCCACATGACCGATCACAAGTGAGCCGATAACGCTCACCACAGTGGAGATGGCGTTGGAGATGTTGTACTGCGCAAGCGTAATCCCGAGGTCGCTTACGATGAGCGGCTGAAACAGGCTCATGCAGTTGACGAAAATGGTGTAGCACGTGGCCATGATCACAAAGCCGGAGGCCACGACGAGCCAGCCGGGGAAGAACTTACGTTGCTGGGACATACTGCTCCTTTTTAAACAAACGAGTAGCAAGATTGGGTGCTATCGGTGGTCGGCGATGTAGCCCAAAGCGACAGCGGTATAAGCTGCGGCACCGAGCGGCAGCTCGGCATCGTTAAAGCGCGCCTTGGGATGGTGCTGGGCAAAATGCTCATCCGTATCGGTTACAGCGGCGCCCACGGTAAAGTACGCACTCGGGATCTCGCTCGAAATCAACGCGAAGTCCTCACTCGCCATGGCGTGGAACAGCGGCAGGAAGGCGGCCTTGGGCAGCACCGCGTCCACGTAGCCAAGCGACGCTTGCGTCATATCGTCATCGAGTACGAGCGGGGGAACATCCGAGAGTGTCTCGAGGGTCGCCGGCGTGCGATACGTTGCGGCCACGCCGTTGACGACCTCGGCGATACGTTCCTTGAGATGAGCCATGAGATCGACATCGAAGCCACGCAGCGTTCCCTCGAGCACACAAGTGTCGGGGATGACATTTGCGGCCTGACCGCCGGCGAACTTACCCACGGTCAGTGCGACCTCCTTGGCCGCCGGCACTTCGCGAGCAATGAGCTCCTGAAGTGCCAGATGCACGTGCACACCCGCCGTAATGGGGTCGATGCAGATCTCGGGGCTCGAGCCATGACCGCCCTTGCCCTGCAGCGTGATGCGGAAACCGTACACGCCCGAGAGCGCCGGGCTGCCGTAAAGCACCAGGCCAAGCGGCGACTGGCTATTGACATGCATGGCAAAGGCGACCTGAGGGCGCGGGTTCTGCAGCAGACCGTCGGCGATGGCGGCGCGGGCACCCTCAAAGGTTTCCTCGCCCGGCTGGAACAGCAACTTAACCGTGGCGTTGGCATCAACAAGCTCTGCCTCGCGCGCTTTGAGCATACGAGCCGCACCAAGCAGCGCCGTCGCGTGCATATCGTGACCGCAAGCGTGCATGCAGCCGTTGGTGGATGCAAAGGGCTCGCCCGACTCCTCGGCAACAGGCAGGGCATCCATATCGCCACGGAGCATGATGACCGTACCGGCCTGTTCGTCCGTGCAAACGCCATTGCCCCGAGCCGCGGCGGCACCGGCGCCGACAAGGCCCACAACGCAGGAACCATTGACGAGCGTGGCAAATGGGATGTCCATCTCGGTCAGGCGTGCTTGGATATACGCAGAGGTCTGCGGGAGGCTATTTCCCAGCTCGGGCATCTGGTGTAAATCGTGTCGCCACGCAGCGAGCTCGTCTGCAAAAGCCTGAGCTTCTGCAACAAGACCGTCACCGATAGCGGTCTGCGCCGCTGCGGTGGCCTTGGGCGCTGATTGCGGTTGAAGATCGGACAAAGCTGGTGCCATAGATGCCCTCCAGTATCGTTTTTGCAGCAAGCACTTTGATAGCGTAAAGTGCAAGGTACTACTTTAAGGGCGAGGCATAAAAAATGCCGCCCCGGGAGGGCGGCGCAACAAGTTGTTTACAATTGCGGGCGCGGCTTTCGACGCAAAAAATCGAAGTGAGTCTCGCTCAAGATAATCGACAGGAAGATAAGCACGAAGCCGGCGAGCAGGCGCGAGGTGAGCGCCTCCCCCATCAGCAGCACCGAGAACAGCACACCCGAAGGCGACTCCATCGAAAGGAGCAGCGAGCCCGTCGAGGCCGGGACATGCGCCAGGCCGACGTTTTGGATGAGCAGAGCCGCGCATGTGCAGCCCACCGAGAGAAACGCCATCGCACCGATAAAGCTCGGCGTCCACACGGACAGAGGCGCTTGGGTCTCGAATAGCAGCGACGTTGCCAGGCTCAGCACGCCGTTGCCCACAAACATCCAAAACGTGATGACGTTGATGTCCATTTTGCGACCGTACTTGGCAGTCACCGCCATCTGGATGGCGAAAAAGGCCGCACCCGCCAGCGTAATGACGTCACCAATGTTGAATTCAACGCTATCGAGTGCGACGAGGCCAATGCCCGCTAGGCACAGCAGCGCGGCACCCAAGTTGTAGCGCGTGAGCTTTTCGCCGCTCAGGAAATAGCTCGCGAACGGCACAAGGATGCAATACGTGCCCGTCAAAAAAGCATTCTTGCCCGCCGTAGTATGTGCCAGACCGACCGTCTGCAACGCATAGGCCGCCCACATGAGCACGCCCATACTCAGGCCAACGATCAGGTTGCGAGCGTTGAGGTGCGCGATGATGCGCTTGTGGAAGACGGCAAACATGACCAACGCTGCGGGCAGAAAACGTACATAGAGCAGCGCGAACACCGGAATGGTGCCGAGTGCGTCCTTCATAGTGGTAAAGGAGTAGCCCCAGATGACCGCCACCGAAAGGAGCAGAACCTTCCAGAACAGCGGAGAGCGCGCGCCGGCGCCCCGGGGAATACCGCCCGCGCCCAAATCCTCACGGGCTACTGGGCTATCGGGCAAGTTTTCGATTTCGTTGGCAGCGTATTGGGCCATGGAACATCCTCGCACTCAATCTGGGCGTGGTGTCCGCACGCGTATGGCTGCGTGCCGCCTCATGGTCAAATAAAAACGGGACGCACCGGACCCCCGGCACGCCCCGCTACTGTAGCAATAACCAAGCAGCCCGTGCAATCCAGCCCGCTAAAGCGTCGGCAAAGTGAACCTCGATGTTCCGTCAACG
>JAIHTM010000287.1 GCA_022713905.1 Collinsella sp. | reverse complement strand
TGCAAGGACAACAGCAAAGACAATGCACGTGACACCTATCCCGAGCGGAAGTCGTGCCTTCTTCTTTTTGTCCTTAATAAGAAAAGCCTCGATTGCAGACGCAAGGACCAGAAATCCGCCGATAATTAGCAGGTCAAGCGCAACGAAACGGACGGTCGAAATATCGGAAGAGATCCCTCCGGCATTAACGTTCACGAGCGTAAAGATCGCGGCGAAGACGGCAAAGAGTGCCAGCACATTACCGTAAATACGAGATTCGATATTGGCAACTTCTTCCTTTTTGTCTTCAACCTTTTTGAGCTCTCCGGCATAGACGTCGGAATAGTCGGCGAGCCCATTAAAGTTAAGCTCATCGGAAAAGGCTCCATGGTAAGGATGGGCAACCGTGCCTTCGACGTGCTGGAATGCGACCTGCGCGATGCCCTTAGACTTATCGAGGGTAATGGTGCTGCCGCTTACGTTTGTAACACGATAGAACAGCCTAGTTCCATGGCCAGGGAAATAGAGCGGTGCATCCAAAGAAAGCCCTTGGCGAATGCGCGAATTGCGCAGAAGTACGCTAGCGGTCAGATTGTTGGGTAGCGCGACACATTCAACGCAAGAGACAAAAGTCGAGTCTCCGGGGCCAAGCTCGACCTCGAACTGCTTGCTTTCATTAATGTAGAATCCGTCGGTGCGCAAGTCATACGTAACCTGGCCGATGTTCGAAGCATCGGCATTGAGCAGCACCTTGTTGTCGATAAGCTCTTGAATCTTAGTATCGCTCAAGTACATATGAACCACTTCCTTAGGACAACGAGTATAGCACTGAGGTATTGCACTGGCGGCTGTCCCCAAAGGGGACACAGGTGAAGTAAGTTCAACTTCTCTACTCGGCACGCACCCTTAAATAAACTCTCCCGTCTCCAGGTCAACGAAGTCCGCGAGCTTTATCTTTCCGGAGAAGCCGCTCCCCTTGTACTTTCCTGCGTAGGTCTCAGTGTCGAACTTGAACGAAATGTTATACAGCTTTCCAGTCTTTGTCTTCCTGATTAGCCCGTTTTCCAGCATGTAGCTCAGTACCCTCTTATGGCTTTCTCTATCGTTTCCGTTTAGGTAAAAGCAGCAGACACCTTGTTTCGAGCCCGCCGCGATGAGCGTTTCGGGATTCGAGTATTTGGCCTCTACGACGACGCCATCAAGAACTGCGGTTCCGACAATGTCGTCCATGAGGGCGGTTTTGAATGGAGAGAAGAAGAACATCCATTTGCCGCATTGGACAGGATTTATGTCGTGGATTCGCTCCTTATTGATAAACCAAATCCATGAGAACGATTTGACCCTGGCAATCGAGCCGGATTCGTTAAGAAGCGTTTCTTCGACGGACGGCGTTAATTCCTCGTTGTTGCCTGCGTTATTTGAGCTTGCCATTTCATTTAACCTAACATTCGCCTTTAATAGAGCACTTCATCAGCAGCCTCGAGCGCTTGTATCGCCGCGCGTTTTAGCTCATTGAGACTTTCGTAGCAGCTTCCCGACAGCGGGATTATTCGTACGTTGAATGAGTCACCGTACTTGTAGTCGGCATATACATCGCAATTGCCCCTACCGAGAAACTGTATGGCCGCCCGATCAATTGCCTTTGCGCTTTGGCCTACGTAGTACAGATCTTTGGTTGCATTATGGACAATGAAGATGCCAGTAATTTCGCCTTTCTGTGTCAGGGCCTTTCGCTGAGCCATAAACTCTTCGGCGCTTGCGACGATTTGCGGATCATCTTCTAGGAGGGATTGGCGTAGCCGCAGTAGTTTCTCTTGTTGCTTTGATGCTGTAATAACAAGAAGGAGCCCGTCTACAAAAAAGAACAAGCCAATAAGTAAGAAAGTAAAAGAAAGCGAGCCATATATGTTGGCACTCGATGGCAGAGCGTAAAAGAGACTGACAATTGCCAATACAAGACCAGCAGCGCTGACGACTTTTCCGATCGGGATGAGCCTTCTTGGAGGGGCCGATGCGACGGTTTTGATTTGATAGTAGTTCCTCATGGTATGGCTCCAGTGATATAGGCAATTGGATCCAAATGGAGCTTTATAAACGGCATCATTTGGATTGCAATTATCTTATCGCTCTGGCAGATGGGGTGTAAGGTTCAACATCGGTAATAGATCGAGAGGCAGTCGAGCTAAACAAAATAGTGCCGTCGCAGCGATGGCTGATACGGCACCAATCTCTAAGAAATTGATTTAGTAGAAGGCTAAAGACTTCTGCAATGGCTGCATTCACTTCTCCCCTGGTCTCACTTAAACGAGCCCTAGCAGCGATATGCGGCAGCCAAGAGCGCTGTTCCCAGAATGAAAAGCGTTAAGGAAGCGGAGATCCAGTTGTTGTCGGCGGTCTTGGGGAGTGCCGCCGTTGTCGCGGTGGCGGTCTTGGGCTTTGAGGCCTTGGCGGCCGTGGTTTTGGTCACTGTCGTTGTTGTTTTGGCTGTCGTGGCCGCGGGTTTCAGCGAGGGATTTGCTGTGGGTCCTGTGGTGGGCTCTCCGGCAGCGGGGTTAGCATCGGAGGGAGACTTATCCACGCTATTGCCAGGCACCTCGCCCCTGTCGGTCTCCCCCGCCGGAGGCGTGGCGACATCGGGCTCAACCATTACATGCGCAGCCACGACCCCTGCAGCATCCACCACGCCACCAGCACCAAAGGTCCCGCCAGCAGGTGCCACAAACCGCGCAGACACAAGCGAGCCACCCGTGCACGCAACGCCGCCATCGGCATCGGTCGCGTCAAGCCACGAGGCGTCGACGGAAAGCCGACAGCCGCCCGCACCATCGCCAAGGCCCGCATCCTGCAGATACACGCCGTAGGCGCGCACGCCCGCTCCGGACCCGGCGCCCGCGGCAACGACGCGCCCGCCGCCGCGCACGGCCATGTCGCCTGCGATCACGCCGGCGACCGCCTCGTCCGTAATATCGGCCCCGTCCGCCCGGGCATCGACGGTGCAGCCGTCCACCACGAGCGCCCGTGAGACGTGGATCCCGCACTGCGAGCCCGTCGCCGTCAGGGTCCCGGTGCCGCGAAGCGTCAGGT
>JAIHTM010000286.1 GCA_022713905.1 Collinsella sp. | reverse complement strand
GGCGAGTCCCGCGGTGGGCGTGGTGACCGTGGCGGCGAGACCCGCGGCGGCAGGCGCTTTGACGAGCGCGAGGGTCGCGAGGGCGGCCGCGGCGGTGAGCGTCGCGAGGGCGCACGTGGCAACGGCAGCCGCAGCGGCGCTGGCCGCTCTAGCGAGTCGCGCGATCGTCGCGACCCGCGTGCCAGCCGCGATCGTCGCGATGACTGGCGCAACTACGACGACACCCGCGAGGAGCGCCGCGGCGGCTACCGCGGACGTGGTGGCAACCAGGCTGGCTCCCGCGGCGGTCGCTCTGGCGGTCGCGATAACCGTGGCAGCTATGGCAACAACCGCGGTGGCAAGCGCGGCGGCAACTCCCGTCGTCCCGGCGACGGCGGTGGCAAGCGCAAATAACATACGCATCGCACGCTAGAGCGATGCGAACCAAGGGCCCCGAGCAAAAACTTCGCTCGGGGCCCTTTTGTTTGTCGTATCCGACCGCTAGTTCGGATGCGATTTCCTCGGGAATGCATGTGGAGGGTCGCGAAGACCCGTTTTCTGCCATGTGGCAATGGGTCCCATGGGGTGCACCGTGCATTTTTTGGAATATTCTGCAGTTCGAGCCGGCTGCATACGATTCGGCATCGCCAACGGTGGTCTTCGGATATCCCTAGCGATCGTTTTGAGCCAAATTTCGTCGTTTCCCGGAGCAAAGGTGCGTCATTCCCGCTATGTCGGGCCACAAAATGATGCGGCATCCTACGGTTTTGCCCACCCGCGGCAGTGCCGACGCGGTCACGTTGCAGAATACTCCGTTTTTTGCACGGTCCGGGATGGGGTACCTCAGGAGAATACGGCGGTATCTCATAAAAATATGCAATCTGCAGCGGGAATTATGCAAAACGAAGGCTAGGCGCCAAAGCGAGGAGCGTTCTGCGTGCCATATACTCTGTCTAAGCATGCGGGCGGCTTGCTGTGTTGCCAAGCGCAGGGGAGGATGTTCGGTGAACGTGTTCGAAATTGTGTTTAGTCCAACGGGTGGAACGGAGAGGGTGTCTGGCCTTGTGACCGGGGCACTGGACGGGAATACCGTTACCGTCGATCTGACCGATAGCGGGCAGGACTTCCACGGGGCCTCGATGACGAAGGATGACGTGGCGGTTATTTCCGTGCCATCATATGCCGGTAGGGTTCCGGCCGTGGTGGTCGACCGTTTGGGTATGGTGCGCGGCAACGGAGCGCGCGCCGTTTTGGTCTGTGTATACGGAAACCGCGCGTTTGAGGATACGCTCGTAGAGCTGGAGGACGTTGCGAAGAGCGCCGGATTTAGGGTGGTTGCGGCCGTTGCTGCCATTGCAGAGCATTCCGTTGCACGTCAGTTTGCTGCTGGGCGACCGGATGCTCAAGACGTGGCACAGCTTGCAGAGTTTGCGCAGCGGATCCGGCAAAAGTTACTGGATGGGGATATGTCCGAGCCCTCTATTCCCGGCAATCGTCCTTATAAGCAAGCTGGAGGCCACAGCATGGTGCCCCAGACTACGGAGGATTGCGTCTCCTGCGGTGCCTGCACTGCGTCGTGCCCTGTTTGTGCTATCGACAAGGACGATCCCAAGCAGGTGGATGGCGAGGTGTGCGTCTCCTGCATGCGGTGCGTCGCTGTATGCCCGCGGGGTGCTCGCAAACTTGACCCTAACAAACTTGCCGCTGTTACCCAGATGCTGAGCAAGGCTTGCGTCGAGCGCAGAGAATGTGAGCTCTTCATCTAGCGCAGGAGCGTCAATCAACTTTTCTCCGCCGCCTCCGAAAGGCGGCGGCATCCCTTCTCTAAGTTGCGGTGGAATACGGACTGCTTTTGCCTTTCAAACGGCTTTTCAGTCCCTATTTCACCGCAACTCACAATTGGTGCATTGGGGTCAGAGCAAGGAGTGCCCCAGGTGCCGGCAGGAAAGGAACGTCCCTAAGTGCCGCATTCTGGGTAATGCGTTTTATCAAATATGGCATTTATCTGCGGTAATGTTCTATTTCACCGCTGAGGGTGACATTTCATGCCGCCTGCCGAACTGCGTGGAGACCTAACAACTTTTTAGGTCAGTGTTGTGCGTGTAGCAATTTCGCCCGGCCTCGCCTCCGGGCTGCCATGTGAGAGGGGATCTTATGGCTCGACTGCATGTAATGGAACGCAGCCACGCCCAAGCCGTCATGGACGACCTGCACGATGCACTCGGACGCCGTTTGGCGGTGAGTTCGCTCGCCCCGTGTCCCGTTGAGTTTACGGCAGCGCTCGTCAACCTGTGCTCCACCCAGAGCTGCGGCAAGTGTACGCCCTGCCGCGTGGGCCTGAGCGCGCTGAGCGATCTGCTCGCCGATGTGCTCGAGGGCCGCGCCGATGAGTCCACGCTCAACCTGATTGAGCGCACGGCCCGTACCATCTACCTTTCGAGCGACTGCGCCATCGGCTACGAGGCCGGCGCCATGGCGCTCACGGCCATTCGCGGCTTCCGCGACGACTTTGAGCACCACATCCGCGAGCACTCCTGCGGTTTTGACCGCGAGGCCCGCGTCCCGTGCGTCTCGGGCTGCCCGGCGCACGTCGACATTCCCGGGTACATTTCGCTCGTCGAGGCCGGCCGCTATGCCGACGCCGTCAAGGTCATCCGCAAGAACAACCCGCTGCCGCTCGTCTGCGGCCTGGTGTGCGAGCATCCCTGCGAGATGCACTGCCGCCGCGGCATGGTCGATGACCCCATGAACATTCTCGCCCTCAAGCGTTTTGCCGTTGAGCACAGTGACCTCAACGACCACAAGCCGCATGTAGTGGACAACACCGGTAAGCGCGTCGCCGTGATCGGCGGCGGCCCGGCCGGCCTTTCCTGTGCCTACTACCTAGCTGTGATGGGCCACAAGGTGACCATCTTTGAGCAGCGTCACCACTTGGGCGGCATGCTGCGCTACGGCATCCCCAGCTACCGCCTGCCGCGCGAGCGCCTGCAGGCCGAGATCGACTGGATCTTGAGCGCCGGCATCGACGTGGAGCTCGACCACTCCGTGAGCGGCGAGGAGCTCGCCCGCCTGCGCGACGAGTTCGATGCCGTCTACCTGGCCATCGGTGCCCACAGTGACAAGA
>JAIHTM010000285.1 GCA_022713905.1 Collinsella sp. | reverse complement strand
GTAAATCCAACTGTCGCTTTTGCGTTTGCGTTCCAGTTTGATCACGCGGTCGCTGTAATCGTAGATGCGAATACGGTATTTCTTGCGCAGCAGCACACCGTCGACTTTTTCCTGATACGCGGTGTTCCAATAATCGTCGAAGTACAGGCTGCGAATCATATAGCCGCCATTACCCGCATGCTTGTCAAGGCCAAGCAGCGGTGCCATGCGCACATTCAAATCGGCTTTTTGCGCGTATGAGATCAGATATTTGAGCTCATGACGGAACCGTTCCTTGGCCGTGCGCGGCGGAACGGAAAGCTCTTCGCCGACACGGTTCGCGATGCGGCCGAGCAGCGACGTGCCATGGTTGCCGCGGCCGCTACTCATTGGCATCCTCCACAATGCTGCCGTCGGCTTTCACATAGAAGCATTTGGTGCCGTAAATCTTGTTGCCGTCGGTGATGTAATGGTCGAACGCGTCTTGTGTGTATCCTGACGCGTTGCTCACGCTCACCTTGATGAAGTACTGGCCTTCGTCAGGCATGTCCATCACGGCTTCCGGCAGCACGACATCTCTTTGCGAGAACACTACGTCGTCGCCCGCATAGTCCTTGGACACGGTGACGGCGTAACGCAGATCCTCATCGTTGAAATCGTAGGCCACATCCCAGTTGAGCCTAAGCTTGCCGTTGGCGGGAGTCGGCTTGCCGATATAGAACGGCATGGGCTTGTTGAATCCGGTTTGGTACGTCTGGTAATTCTGCTCGATTTCGCTGTGCAATTGGTCTGCCACCGTGTCGTATTGGCTTGACGTCAGGGGCTCATGCATGGAGTCGGGCATCTTCTGCACGTATGGCTCAACGATGGAACGATACTGCCGCACCATGGAATTGATGCGACCGGCGCTCATGTATTTGTATTCGTCGTTGACGGCTTTATCGAGCGCGGTGCGGAACGACTTGGTCTGCAGGCAACGTCGTAACAGTATGTTGCCCCAATAGTTGCTGATGCCGTTTTCCCAGCTTTGGCCGTCGGCACGTTGCCTGATCTCATATTCCTTGCGCATGAGCATACCGTCGTTGTCCCAGTCAAGCAGGTAAAAAGTATCCGAATTCGTAGGACTATATAGGTACACATTACGGTTTTGCGTGTCGATATTGCCGGTCAACAATTGGAATGCCATCCAATATGCGATGTTTTCGGTATCGAAATATTTGCCGAGGATTTCGCTCATCGGCACGGAATAATCATTGAGATCATTCAGCATGGCGATCAGTTTGGTATGGTCGTTGTCGCCTTTGATTTCGAGTTTTTTCTCAAATTTCGTCTGATCGTAGTCGGGATCGTCGGCAAGTTTGATCACATCTTCGTCTCGATAGAATTCAAAATCATTGACTTTGTACAACTGGCCGTTTTTGTCGAGTCCGTGCGCCTGCAATGCGGTTTTGTTGAGTTGTTCGACTTGCGTGTACAGGCCGTAATCGTCGAAGGAATCCGATCCGCTGGTCTCGTCTTTCACATACAAGTGCACGAATTGCGTGCGCAGGCCCATCATCTGGTCAATGCCCTTGATAAGGTCGTACGCCATTTTGTTGCGGAAACGCAAGCCATCGTTCACATGTTTGTTCAATGCGATGGTGCGCTGTCCACGCCACTTGCCTTTGCCGCTTTTCAACTCGATCTTGTAGTTTTTCTGCTGAAATTTACTTGACGATTGGCCTCGTATCTGCACGGTGGCGTTCGGCGCGCTTTCGCCGAAGCCGAGTTCGCCGGAGACGGGACCCTGCTCATCGCCAACCTGCAGCAGACCATTGACCTTGTAGCGTTCAACGCCCATGGCCGTATAGTCATCTGCGGAATATTGGTTGATTTCACTCCAGCTATGGTCGGTGCCTTCCGACGAATTACCGCGCGATACCGTCAAATACATGGTTTCCACGCCGCTATCGTCATACACCTTGTATAACGATTCGTTGTCGCGCAAGTGTGCGCCGTCGATGCTCTGTTCAGCGCTTTTCTTGACTTGCTCATGCGTCTGCGACGAATCCGATGATTGCGATTGCTCATTATCGTTGTATGACGAAGTCGCGCATCCGGCGCAGGAAAGCACCGTCAGTATTGCCATCAATGCCGCTATCCGCTTGACAAGCGCGGTAATGGCTTTTGCGCTGCGTCGATTCCACCATGTCATGATTTACGATTCCTCCCGATTATGCCATCCGTTTTCTGCATTATTCGCCTTGTTAGAAGACCGTGCATGCCTTGGACGATGCAATGATTGGTCGATCCGCTGTTCGCCACGTTCAAGCAGCATGCCCAATTCCATGAAACGTCCCCGCTTTGTTTGCGCTACAATCGGCTGCTGCCCCAATACTCGGTACGGCAGATTGTCGGTATATGAGGCGAGACGGAAAGTCGCGTATATGGCAAACAACGAAGCGCCCATCAGGAAACCGAAACCGAACAGTGTCGTAGTGAAAAACTGACTGATCACCGTGAACACAACCGTTGAAACGGCAAACAATGCCGATGCCGTCAACGCACCGGAATAATCGGTGAAATACAGCAGAATCAGCATCACGGTGTTGCCGACCGCATAAAGGGCATACCCCACGCAGAGCACACGGAAATATCCGTGCATCACATCGTTGAAACCCAAAGGAAGCGCGTTCAGCACTGTTTTTTCCAACGAAATCACGGCAGCGGTCACCAGCAATTGCTTCAATGCCGTGTAATGCAATTCTCGATTGAGCACAGCCAGCATTTCGTTTTCGGCGACGGTAATGTCTTTGACCGTGCCTCCATCATTCAACAAACTGTAATACGACCGATATGTTGGGTAGAAATTGACCTCCACCGACACCACAAAATTCACCGTGGTGATCAGAATCGTCAAAAACGCCAGCATGGCGGGCACATCGTAATATGGCGCACCATAAAACAAACCCTTCACCTTGATACCAAGAGGTCCACACCAGGTGATCACCAAATGGGCGAACAAGCCAATGGTGGTGAACAATCCGGTCAACGCCAACGGCAGAAACTGATCGACCCACTGCAGAAACAGCCACGGATGCTCACGACTTTGCGGAAAATACCGATGCAACAGCAGCACATCCCA
>JAIHTM010000284.1 GCA_022713905.1 Collinsella sp. | reverse complement strand
GACAACTTGTCATTCAAAGAGGACGGCATGCCCAGAAGGTCTATGCCGTCCTCTTTTCATGCCAATTTGTTCGCTCTGGTGCCCGCTCGCTGGCATTACCAAAACATCGGCGGTCCAATAATGATCCCCTGGGGACGGAGGAAAAGTAGTCGTTGGGGACGTTCTTGTTTGACTAGTCGTTTAAGAACGTCCCCAATGACTAGTCGAACTGCTAGTTTGTGCGGGTTGTGGTTTTGTGAGCTGCGGGAATTTAAGATACTGTACAACTGTACGCTAACTCATCTTCGTAGTATATTGCTACCCGCAAAACTCCGCACCATTGTGCTGTGAGACGCTAAAGTGCCTTCGTACAATGGTTGTTAATAGCACGATTCGGCTAAACGATAGGATGGATGGTCCAAGCGTGAGTCTCGGCAGCAAACTATCCGATGCAAAGGTTTCCTTTGCAATCTTTAAACGCGACATCAAGCGATTGATCGTGAATCCCGTCGCCCTGGTGGTTACCCTGGGCGTGTGCGTCATTCCCTCGCTGTATGCCTGGTACAACATCGTTGCCAACTGGGATCCGTACGGAAATACCCAGGGCATTAAAATCGCCATCGCCAACAACGATCAGGGCACCCAGAACGACCTGGTGGGCGAGCTCAATGCAGGCGATAAGGTGGTCGATCAGCTCAAAGAGAACGACCAGCTCGGCTGGACCTTCGTTGACTCGGCGGCCGATGCCAAAGAGGGCGTCGAGAGCGGCGAATACTATGCTGCCATCGTGATTCCCAAGAACTTCTCCGACAATCTCGTCTCGATGCTCGACGGCAATTACCATCAGCCGAAGCTCACCTATTACGTCAACGAAAAAAAGAGCGCCATTGCGCCCAAGGTCACCGATACCGGTGCCAACACCATCGAGGAGCAGATCAACTCGGAATTTGTCTCCACGGTGGGCGAGACCGTCGCGGGCATTGCCAAGGATGCCGGCGTCGATCTTAAGGACAAGGCAACCCAGACCCAGGATTCGCTGGCGGGCTCGGTGTCCGAGGCGTCTGACACGCTGGGCGAGGTACGTGATTCCATCGGCGATATGAACACCGCCATCGACAAGACGAGCAGCTCGATTGCTTCGGCCGATGCCGCGCTGGCGGGTTTGCAGGGCCAGGCGCCTTCTCTGACGCAGGCGATCTCCCAGGGCAACGACCTGCTGGGCGAAGCTCGCACCACGGCGGGTAAGTCCATCACCTCGCTCTCGAAGGCGCTCTCGGAGGGCAGCATCGCGCTGAGCAAGACATCTGCTTCTGCGAACGCCGCGATTGGCAGACTTACCGGTACGGTTACGTCCACGACCACTCGAATCGACAACTCGCTCGAATCCCTTCAGGCGACGATTGACCACAACAGCGCTGTCATCGAGCGCCTGCAGATTCTCGCTAACGATACGTCGACGGGATCGGAGAACGCCGACGCGCTCATCGCGTCGACCATCAATTCGCTTCGCGAGCAAAACCAGAAGCTGCAGAGCATTAAGGATGGCCTTTCTGCACAGTCGAGCGCCATGGCAAACGACGCTACGGCAATCTCGAACGCGAGCAACGCGCTTAACGCGGCAATTCAGACCGGTACGGCTAACCTCGGTCAGGCTCAGACCGATCTGGGGCAGAACGCACTGCCGAAGGCTTCGGGCGCGCTTGACTCCTTTGCCGCCGTTTCGGGCGATTTGACCGGCATTGTGTCGGGTATGACCCCCACGATAGCGAGCGCGCGCGGCACGCTGGCGCAGCTCGACGCCACGCTCAGGCAGGCAAAGACCGCGCTGTCTCAAACCGACACCTCCCTTGCCAAGGTTCAGGACAAGCTCGCGACCGCCGCCAATGACATTGCGGCGCTGCAGACCTCTGAGTCTATGGGCGAGTTAGCCGACCTCATGGACGTCGACGTCAATGACGTGGCAGACTTCATGGCATCTCCGGTCGAGCTGACCTCAAAGTCAATTTACCCGGTCAAGAGCTTTGGTTCGGGCATTGCCCCGTTCTATACCAATCTGGCGCTGTGGGTGGGCGGCTACGTGCTTATCGCCATCTACAAGCTCGAGGTCGACCGCGAAGGCATCGGCAGCTTTACCGCGCGTCAGGGCTACTTTGGCCGCTGGTTGCTCCTGGTGATCCTGGGCGCGTTGCAGGCCATCATCGTTACGGTAGGCGATCTGGTGATCGGCGTGCAGTGCGTCAGCCCGCTGCTGTTCGTGCTGGGCGGCATCGCCATCTCGTTCACCTACGTCAATATCATCTATGCGCTGTCCACCACGTTTAAGCATATCGGCAAGGCTATCGGCGTCATTCTGGTTATCGTGCAGATCCCGGGTTCGTCGGGCATGTACCCCATCGAGATGATGCCAGGCTTCTTCCAGTGGCTGCACCCGCTGCTGCCCTTTACCTACGGCATCAATCTGCTGCGCGAGACGGTCGGCGGCATGTATTCGTTCAACTACCTGTTTAACCTGTGCATTCTGGGCGTGTTCTTGATCGTGGCGCTCTTTATCGGCCTGCAGCTGCGTCCGCTGCTGCTCAACCTTAACCTGCTCTTTGATAAACAGCTCTCCACGACCGGTATGATGATTTGCGAGTCCAACGACCTGCCGCGCCAGCGCTACTCGCTGCGCACGGCCATGCGCGTCATGCTCGATTCCGATTCGTACCGTCGCGAACTGCTCGATCATGCGGTCGCCTTTGAACATCGCTACCCGTACTACATCAAGGGCGGTTTTGCCGCCGTGGTGGGCGTTCAGGTCCTGCTCTTTGTCCTGTCGACGGTTCTCGATATCGACAATAACGGCAAGATCATCCTGCTTGTCATTTGGATCATCTCGGTTATTGCCATCTGCGGCTGGCTGATCAATATCGAATATATCCGAGCGAGCCTCAATACCCAGATGCGCATCTCGGCGCTTTCGGATGAGGACCTGCGTCGCGAGATGCGCGAACACACGGCCGCCATTCCTGCCGCCCGCCACATGTTTGGCCTCAACGCCAGCGAGCGTGGTGCCAAGGGCGGCGATCAGTCCACGGGCCGCTTGCCGCATATCGGCTCGCACCATAAATCTCAGGGCAGCGACAGCAC
>JAIHTM010000283.1 GCA_022713905.1 Collinsella sp. | reverse complement strand
GTCAAAGATATGGCACCGTGGGGACACATGTATGTCAATCCTGGTCTAACAGAGCCATAAATTACCGTTTACCAGACGCTTGATACCGTTCACCGGAAACTCAGTATAAGGCCCAGCGGATACCGGCTCGCTTTACGGCCCCATTTGTAACAACTTGACTTCTCGGTATAGAAAAACGGACCCGCTTCCCCTATGAAACGGGTCCGTTTTCGATTATCTTCGGCTAATTTGGATAAGGCCCCCGAAGACCATCGGAATCCTAGCGATCGAACTCCGCCAGTGCCTCGCCCAAAAGCCTCAGGCCCTCGCGCAGAACGTCCTCGCTCGCGCAGTAGCCCAGGCGTGCGCCGCAGGGAAGCTCAAAACGGCTACCGGGGACCAGCAGCACTCCCCTCTCGGACAGCAGGCGCCTGCAGAACTCCTCGTCATCCTCGGGAATATCCAGCTGGATAAACGAGGTGGACACGCCCTGCGGGGCCGTCCAGGAAACGCGATGCTGCGTATCGATCCAAGCCTGCGCGATATCGCGGTTGCCAAACACGATCTTGCGATTGCGCTCGAGAATCTTATCCTTGTGCTCAAGCACATAGGTCGCCAGGGCATCGTTGAACACGCCGCCGCAGATCATGGTGTAATCGCGATAGGTACGGATGCGATTGGACACCTCTTCGTCGGCCAAGACCCAGCCCACGCGGGCCGCAGGCGTCGAATAGGTCTTCGACAACGAGTTGGTGACAATGGCCCTCTCGTACACGTCGGCCATCGACATAAAGGCCTCGGTGTTCTCAAGCGGCAGGTACACCTCGTCGCACAGCACATAGGCGCCCACCGAGCGGGCAATCTCGGCAATCTGGCCGAGCATATCGGCATCGAGCACCGTACCGATGGGGTTCGATGCGTTGTTGATGCAGATGAGCTTGGTGGTGGGGCGCACCAAGCGCTTGAGTTCCTCGATATCGGGCTTCCAGCCGAGTTCCTCGCGAAGCTCCCAATACTCGACCTCGGCGCCCAGCGTGCGCGGAATCTCGTAGAGCGGCGCGTAGGTGGGCCACTCGGCGATAACGTGGTCGCCGGGCTCGACCACAGCCATGATGGCGTTGAGGTTTGCGCCCGTGCAGCCATTGGTCTGCAGAATGTGATCGGGATTGACCTCGCGACGATACAGCTTGGCAACCTCGACCTTAAATTCCGGCGAGCCCTCGATCCAGCCGTAGTTCATCTTCTCGCGGTCCAGGCGCTCGTAGAACGTGGCGCCGTCCTGTTCATCGAGCGCGCGCAGCTCGCCCATGGTGAGCGACGAGATCGTCGACTGGGCGATGTCCCACGTGGCGCTCTTCTCCCAAACGTTGAGCCATTCCTCAACGCCAATTGTCTTGATATCCATGGCTAGGCTCCAATCGTTAGAACACGGGGATGATGCCGGCGAAGGTCATGGGAATCGAGATGATGCCCAGGATGGCGATAACGACCGCGCAGATAACCTGGCCCTTGCCCATGGACTGACCGGACTCGGAGAGCGCCTTGCGGTAGAACAGGAAGCCAGGGATGTAGCCCAGGCAGGCAAGCAGCAAGAAGCCCCAGCCGGTAAAGAGTACGCCGACGACCTGGAACACCAGGGCGAGGACGCCGACGAGAACCTGACCCGACTCGCCGCGCTCGCGGGAGAACTTGACCTGGTACGCCGCAGCGTAGGCCCAGGTGACGACGATGGTCACGGTGCACATGGAGATGGCGAAGGTGTAGGCATCGGCGGCAAACGTGGCGATGATAATGAATGCCTCGGTCAGGGCACCGACGATGATCAACGCCATCTGCGGGGCGCCCTTGGTGTTAACCTCGCCCCACGACTTGGGCAGCAAGCCGTGATCGGCCATCATCGAGGAAACCTCGGCGGGAAGCATGGTGAAGGAGAGCCAGGAGCCGCACACCGAGATGATGATGGCCCAAGAGATGAAGGCGCCACCCCAGCCGGGAGCAAGCTGCTCAAATACGGTGATGGTGGCGGGTTTGGGAGCCGCGACCAGGTCGGCGTAGTCAACAACGCCATACGGGATAACGGAAGCGCCGATATAGAGGGTGAGCAGCACGATAAGGCCAATGATGGTGGCAGAGCCGACTTCGCTCTTACGCTTGGCTCGACCGGACATGACCGAAGCGCCCTCGACGCCGATGAAGACCCACATCATGATCAGGATGCACTGCGTGACCTGGTTGGCTACGCTTCCGAGCTCGACACCGTTTGCGGCGATAATCGTAGCATTGCGAGCGGCGGTGCCCCAGAAGTCGGCAGTAAAAACGCCGGCGTTAAAGGCGAAGCAAGAGAATGCGATAAACAGCAGGATGGAGGCAATCTTGACGACCATGACGATCGCGTTGAAGGCCGCCGCGCTCTCGACGCCGCGAATAACCAGGAACGTAATGCCCCACAGGACCAACGACACGACAACGACACCGACGACGGCGGGGTTACCGGTCGCAGGATCCGAGAACACGCCCGGCATGATCGTGCCCAGGCAGTAATCGGAGCCAAGAACCTGCGCGATCATGGTGCCAAAACCGACGTTGCCGAGCCATGCGGAAAGCCAATAGCCCCAGCCGGAGATAAATCCGTGGAAGGGGCCGAAGCCCTCCTCGGCGTAGGCGCAGGCGCCGTCAAGATCTGGGCGCTTGGAGCCCACGTTGGCAAGCGAAAGCGCCAGCATCAAAAAGCCAAGGCCGCAAACGACCCAGGCGATGAGCGCGGCACCAGGAGAGGCGACGTTAGCAAGCTGACCGGTAAGGGCGAACACGCCCGTGCCGATGCAGGAGGAAACGACCATACCGACAAGGCCGAAAAAGCCAACACCGTTGGGGTTATCGACGTGAGTGTCTTTAGACATAATGACAACCTTATCTGTTGTTAATTTAGCGTCATAAACATGAATGGGGCGGTGCGAAAACCCGCACCGCCCCAATGGGAGACATCTAATGGCAGCTAGATGTATGTATCAAGACCTGTACGGGTCCTTGAAAACCTTAGAGGTCCTCGCGCCAGAAGGGCATGCTCATGCAGCGCGGGCCGCCACGGCCGCGGGAGAGCTCGGCGGAGGGCACGACGAGAAGGTCCAAGCCCT
>JAIHTM010000282.1 GCA_022713905.1 Collinsella sp. | reverse complement strand
TCCTGATATCGAACAGCATGACCTCGATGGCCAGCTGGGGAGTAACGTTTCTGGCGATGTTGCGCTCGGCGGTCGCGACTGCCTCGAGCGCCCGCGTGGCACCCGCAACATTGGTCGCGGCGGCAAGCCGACCGATCGAGTCGCGCACGTCTTCGTTCACCACGTCGGCCGCCTCGTCCTGAAGCGTCAGCAGCACGTCGCGCATGAGCGTCCGCGCGCTCGCCAGCGCTTCCATGATACCCGAACGCCCGCGCGCGTTGAGTTCGCGCTTGTTGCGGTCCTCAAGCTGCTTCAATGCTCCACGCGACAGGTAGTCGGCGTTTTGCTCGAGCACCTTTTCCTGCGTGGACTTGACCTCGGCGAGCGGCGCCTTAACGGCGACGATGAGTGACTTGGCGCGGCTGAGCACGTCGGCCTCGTCGGCGACGATAAGCGAATCGATGGCGCGAACCATCTGACGGCGGGCGTCCTGGCGCTCGGCGCTCTTGAGGAACTCGATGCCACGCGTGGGGCTTCCCGCTACGGCGACGGCCATGCGGCAACGCGCAGGGTCCTGCCCGGTGGCGCGGCTCACGGCCTGCGCGGCGACGGCGGGCGATACCAGCCGAAACGGCACGCACTGGCAGCGGCTCACGATGGTGGGCAACATCACGTCTGCCGAGGTGCCCAGCAGGATGAACATAACGCCCTCGGGCGGCTCCTCGAGTGTTTTGAGCAGTGCGTTGGCGGTGTTGGCACGCAGTTGCTCGGCACGGTCGATGATGTAGACCTTGGCCTTGGCACGGATGGGCGCCAGAGGCACGTCGTCGAGCAGCTCGCGGGTCTGGGCGATGAGGTAGCCCGTGGCGCTCTCGGGCGTGCAATAGTGCACGTCGGGGTGTGTATGGCGGGCGACGCGCACGCAGCTATCGCATGAGCCGCAGCCATCCTGCTCGCACAGGAAGGCTTGGGCGAGCGCCCACGCGGCGTCGAGCTTGCCCGCGCCGGGCGCGCCCAAAAACAGGTAGGCGTGCGATGCGCGACCGCTGGCGACGGCATTGGTCAAAAAGTCGCGCACGCGCTCTTGGGTGTCGAGCTTGGCCAGCAGACTTGCCTGAGCGGGGGCCATGTTACTCGGCCTCCTTGGCAAGCGCGGCGGCGACGGCGTCTTGCGGAATGTCGAGACCGTACGCGCGAACCAGCTCGATCGTCTGCGCGAAGACGTCTGCAATCGACGCAGTGGCGTCGATGAGTTTTACGCGGGCGGGTTCCTCGGCGGCAATGGCGCAAAATCCCTGGTAGACGCGCTCTTGGAAGGCCATGCCCTTGGCCTCCATGCGATCTGCCGCGCCACGGACTGCCATGCGCAGCGCCGCCTGCTCGGGCGTGATGTGATAGACGAGTGTGAGCGCCGGGTGCGTCCCCGCGACGGCCAGGTTGTTGGCATCGCGCACTATCTGGCGATCAAGGCCGTCGGCAAATGCCTGATAGCAGGTCGTGGAATCGTAGAAGCGGTCGCACAGGACCACCTTGCCGACAGCAAGGGCGGGCGCGATGACCTCGTGCACCAACTGAGCGCGTGCCGCCTCGTAGAGCAACAACTCGCAGGTGTCGCCCATCGCTGTATTGGCGGGGTCGAGCAGCAGAGCACGGATCTTTTCGCTGATGGCGGTACCGCCCGGCTCGCGCAGGGTCACAACCTGGTAGCCGGCAAGGTCGAGCGCACGGGCAAGCAGGCGCGCCTGCGTAGATTTACCGGCGCCATCGACACCCTCGAGCGTAATGAAGCTATGTTGAGCGGGCTCAAAAGCCATGGGCGCAGCCCCTTCCTACAAGGCGCGTAAATGCGAGTTATAGCAACCAAGCCATGATACCCCAGGGGCAGGCGCGTCCCAAACCCCACCTAGTCATTGGGGACGTTCTTGAATGACTAGTCGTTTAAGAACGTCCCCAATGGCTAAAGGTGCCTTTCCAAAGTTGCGGTGAAATAGGGACTGATTGAAGCTCTGAGACCGCCAAACAGTCCCTATTTCACCGCAACTTATGATGGAGAATTTTGGACGCTGGGTATAATCGTCGTATTGCATTGAAATGTGGCGAAAGGAGTGGCAATGTCTCGGTATTGCGCCTCGTGCGGCAAGCTTCTTGCAGATAATGCCAAGTTCTGCACCTCGTGCGGTGCACCCGTTGAGCAAACAACCGCGAGCGATAGCCAGCCCGCTTTTGAGCAGACCGGCTCCCTTGATACGCCGCAAGCCAAGGCGGACGACCCCCTCGCCTATCGCCCCGACCCCGCCGCAAGCCCTGCGGCCGTCGAGACCACGCAGCGCATACCCGTCGCGAGCGGCTCGCCCCAACAGGAGCCGGCTCCCGCATACACGCCCGCTTCGCCACAGACCCCCGCTCCCAAAAAGAGCGGCACCGGGCCGCTTATCGCCGTTATTGTTGTGCTGGTGGCGATCATCATCGCCCTGGTCGTTTTCTTTGTGATCAAGCCTTTCGACAACGCCGCCACGCAGACGACTGCCGAGGTAGCTAAGCTGCACCATGACGTCGACGACGATGACCTAAAGCCTCTCGGCGATCCCAACAGCCTGTACGACGATGATGACGATGACGACGAGGATGGCGGCGAAGCAACGCTCTCCGAGCAGAACCTCTACCGCCGACTGAGCGAATACTACGACTTGCTCGAAGACCTCGACAACTACGTCCGTGGCTGCGCGCAGAACTTCAACGGCAGCTATCTGGAAGAGGATCGAACCACCCGTCAAAATCTCGCCGACGTCGCCGAGCGCACGGAGGACACCATCGAGCAGTATTACGACATCGTCGAGGACCTAGACGTCCCGACGAGCTCCAAGAACTACAGCTCCTGGAAGGACATCATCGCCCTGTACGACGACCTGGATCACCGCATTGACGCAATCTGTGATGCCTGGGAGATCAGCCTGAAATACGCCAAGCCTGCGGACCACAAGAATGAGATCGTGGCGCCGCTATCGCGCGACAACGTGGCGGGCACCAATGACAATAAGTACCGCCTAGACTTTGAGGAGCGCTATCCCGGCGCCAAACCCGTCGAAGTGAACTAGCGCTTTGTCGTTCCCGAGCCGGCAGTTAGGGGCGTTCCTAAACTGCCGGCAGAAAAGGAACGTCCCTAACTGCCGGATAAACGACTAGTAATTAAAGAC
>JAIHTM010000281.1 GCA_022713905.1 Collinsella sp. | reverse complement strand
CCTTTTTGGTGCAAGGGGGTCAGGTTACTTTGCATCATTGATGATGGGAGAGGCATGCCGGATTCGCCTAACTTTTTGACCTATGCCCAGACGGCGTTCGATTCGTTTGACGAGCGGGCCTTCTGTTCGGTGGACAGCCTGGTGTTTGCATGGCTGTCGTATTTGTGCTTGCCGGGGGATATGCCGGAGCTTGTCGGCTGGCAGGGACTGGACGTGCGTGAGCTACTGCGTGCCGAGTGCTACCGGGACATGATTGGCGACCTGTGGGATCCGGAAGGAAGCCGCGCCTTGCTGGAGGCCGTGACGGCAAGCCCACGTTACCGCGGCGTGCGTGTGTGCGGCTATCGTGCCGTGAATGACGTCGAGACGACGGAACAGTTTGCCGCCATAACGTTCCGTTTTCCGGCAGGATTTAGCTACCTTTCCTTCCGCGGGACCGACAGTACGATCGTGGGCTGGAAAGAGGACTTCAACATGGCGTTCCGGTGCCCCGTGCCCTCCCAGGAGTCTGCGGCGCGCTATGTGGACGAGGTGGCAGCCGCAATAGACGGACCACTCTTGTGCGGAGGACATTCCAAGGGCGGCAACTTGGCGGTGTATGGTGCGGTGATGTGCTCTGATGCTGCTCGCGACCGGATCGAACGGGCCTTCTCCCATGATGGCCCCGGCTTTGTCGAGGAGTTCCTGAGTGGCGACGCCTTTGCGGGTCTGTCGGGTCGCATCGATAAAACCCTGCCGCAGTCTTCGATTTTCGGCATGATGTTCGAGACGCAGGAAGATTACTCCATTGTCGAGAGCACCGAGTTCAGCCTGCTGCAGCACAATCCCTTCAGCTGGGTCATTGACGGCTGCAACTTTGTGTATTGTGAGCGCCTGTCTGCCGGCGCTCGATATGTCGATAGCTCCATTCGTGAGATGTTGCTCGCAGTGGAGCCTACCGAACGCGAGCGCTTTGTGGACGCGCTGTTCTCTGTGTTTGAGGCCACGGGGGCCGAACGGTTTGCGGATATCGCTGGGAATTTGCGCGAGAGCCTGCCGGTGATGCTTCAGGCTGCCCAGGGCTTCGACAGGGATACGCGCCGTTTTATCTCGCAGACCATCGTGGCGATTCTTAAGTGCGCGCTGCTTCCCAAGCGCCCCGAGCTCAACGTTCCCGCCGCTGGCAAGAGCTTAGCCGAGCAGCTCGAAGCATGGCAGTCGGAGCTCCTGCGTTAGCCATTGGTGCAAAGTAACCTGGCCCCCTTGCACCAATCTTCGATGCGCCTGGGGCGGGCTCGACCGCTATACTGATTCGTGCTGAAATCGATCTAGAACGGAATGCCGTATATGAAAATCAACCATGCGATTCTACATATCCTGGACTTTGACTCGGCCGTCAACGTTATGAGCCAGCGCGAGCTCGATATCGAGAGCCGTACCGTGCGCAACTTCGTGACCACGCACCTGCGTCGCGCCCGCACTTCGGCCGATAACAAACGCGCCACGTTTGCCGAGAACTCCGCATTCGGCGACGAGCTCAAGGGCTATTTCTTTGGCGAGCGCGAGTTTGTGGACCTGTCGCAGCAGATTGCGGAGTTCATCTCCTCCGAGCTCACCAAGGCAGAGAAGGCCGAGTCCACCGACGTGCTGGTGGCAGACTTTGACGACGACGAGGATGCCCGCTGGTTTGCCGTGATGCTGCTTGGTTCCAAGCAGGCCTTTATGCATGAGGTGGGCCGCGAGGAGGGCGAGGTGCGCAACGACATCGCACGCCACTACGCTATCCTGCCGAATCCCTCCCAAAAGGTGCCGAGCTACGCCATCGTGCGCGCGAGCACCATGGAGATCGGCTACGTGGACAAGAAACGCAAGATTGCCGGCGAGGAGCGCATGCTTATTCCTGACGGCCTGCTGCAGTGCGATACGGGCGTGTCGGGCAAGGAGATTATCGACACCGTGACGCGTGTGGTCGAGGAGGTTGCCGAGGAGCACGGTGCCAATACGGCCGTGGCACTCGCTAAGGTCAAAGCCGCTGTTGCCGAGAAGGTCGAAGACGACGAGGAGCTGCCGCCTTGGGATATCGTTGACGAGGTCTTTGAGGATGAGCCAGTCATCAAGGAGAGTGTTCGTGCGGCACTGACCGAGGAAAAGGTGCCCGAGCGTGTGCCCGTGGAGCGCAAACAGGTCGAGCGTGCGGCCGTGCGCAACCACAAGATTCGTACCGATACGGGCATCGAGATCAGCTTCCCGGCCGAGATGGGCTCGAACTCCGAGTACATCGAGTTCGTCAACGAGCCCAACGGCCTCATCTCCATCGAGCTCAAGAACATCGGAAGCATCGAGAACCGATAGCGCAATAGTTTCTTTCTAAGAAAAATCTGGATTATATTTTGAAGTATAATTTGAAATATAATCCAGATTATTTTTTGGAGGTCCAGATGTCCCCACTTGTTCTGGAAAAACCGGTGTTTACAAAAGACCAGGTTGTCTCTGCCACCGAAGCGAGCAAATCCCTATCTACCATTCGCAAGCGTGCTAAGCGCGCGCCGCAGTTTATCGCCGATCATAACGACATCGATACTGTGATTATCGACTACGCTGCCTATGAGGAGATGTTCGGCGCACTGCAGTACCTTCGCGAACTTGAGCTTGATCGCATTGCGACGGATCGAATCAAAAACGGACCGCACGAGTTTATTCCGTTTGAAGATGCTTTGACCCCAGAGGAACTCGAGGAGTTTGAGTCGATGGATCCCGATGCGATTTCGGATGAGGATCTTTTCGAATGAGCGGGCACTTTGTCGTCGGCTTTTTGAATCGAGACGTCGAGAAGGAATATCAAAAACTAGACGGTTCTCAGCGAAGGCTCGTCCGCATTGCAGTGACGAAATTAAAGACGCGCGCCGATGAAATCGGAACGCCGCTTCACGGTGAGCTTGCCGGCTGCAAAAAGATTAAATGGCGAAAGGCAGGACTCCGAATGGTGTTCCGAATCCGAGAGGATGGAACGGTGGAGATAGCAGAGATCGTGGCAATAGGACGGCGCGATCATTTCGAGGTCTACAAGACGGCTGCCGATCGTTTGTCGAAGCATCCCGCCATGGTTGAATATGACGGAACCCTGAGATAAAGAAGGCCGAAGTCCCGGGCGGGGCTTCGGCCTTAGTTTCCTGGGGCTGAATTACGTTACAGGTTGAGCATATG
>JAIHTM010000280.1 GCA_022713905.1 Collinsella sp. | reverse complement strand
CTTTATTGATATGCAATGTTGCCTGCCCGCCCTGCGGCAGATGAGCCTGCACGGTAAAAGCGTGCGTGTCGGGCTGGTCGTTTGCTGCTTCGTCCGCTGGCATTGCCATAAACGTGGCGTCGGCGTACTGGATGTCCCATTCGTCGAACGTGAGCTGGCGGAAGTACGGCTCGCCGTCGGAAAGCGGACGTGTGGGTGCGGTTATGGCGGTGCCGCCCTGGATACGCGCAAGGGGAATCTCGACATCACGGTAGCCCGCCATGCTAATGGAGATGCCGCCGTTAAAGTCGTACGCGTCAAGGAGCGTTGCCTCGTCTACGTAGCCTTCCGAAAGAGGGGCGACCTCAAAGATGGCCGTGCCTTCGTCATCGGTCGTGGCGGTTAGCTGCTTGCCTACGGCATAGCGCGATGTGAGCGTGACCTGGGCACCTGCGATGGGCGTATTCTTGTTGGCGACGTCGACCACGACCACACCAAACATGGTGCGCGAGAGAACGAGCACCTTGAAGGGGTCTTCTTCGTCGGCATAGGCCGCGGTGGGCGCGAACGGCAGCAGGAAGGCATTTTCGCTTCCCGGCACGCGAGGCAACATAATGCTCGCCAGCGAGGACGCTCCAGCAACAAGTAACGAACGGCGATCAAGCATCTTGGGCTCCCATCCCGCAAATATCGGTGGAAATAATCCAATTTTGCGAGAAGACGCTTCGTGGCGGTAGTGCCGTTCAAGGGTCAAAATGTCCAAATTGATCGAGCGAAGCGCCGGGTTCCGGAACGCGTTCGATGCGCTTGGCAGCCCGGTCGCTAACGCAACATGTGCGCGACCAGCTCGGCGCGTGTGCCGATGCCAAGCTTTGCGTATACGCCGGATAGGCGGTTTTTGACGGTGCCCGGCGATACTCCCATATGGCGTGCGATTTCAGCGTTGGTCCATCCGCGGCAGGCGAGCATGGCCATGGTGAACTCTGTGGTCGTTAAATCGTCGGCAACGTCCTCGCCCGAATCGGGGTTGTGGATGCGCCGCCAGCCGTAGCTGAAGCGGTACGTGATCTCGATGATGCGTGCGAAGTCGTCAGGGTATTGCGTTTTTAGGCATGCCTCGATGAGCCCCTGCAAAAGGCCGTGGTGCTCGCCAATGAGCTCGATAAGGCCGTCGGGGCGCGCAATGTCCCAAGCGGCTCCAAAATGCGCTTTTGCGGCGTCGATGTCCTTGAGGCTCATGCATGCCATGGAAGCTGCCAGGTGCAGAAACAGTTCCGAGATGGGATAGCTTCCCTGTTTCATAATTAGGGCGTTTTCCGCCATGCCCAGGCTGCGGCCGTATTCGCCGCGCAGATACAAGGCGTGCGCCATCACGTAGCTGGCGAACAGTCGCAGGCCTTCGGGTAGGTGCGCCGCAAGTGGATAAAACTCTTCGGCAGAATACGGGGAAGGCAAGTGCAGCAGGACGCTCGCGGCCGAGGCGAACGGGATATGCGTGGCGTGGACGGCGGGCGATTCCTCGTCGGCCGGCGTATCGAGGATGCCCGCAAGGCACCGGCGGGCGTCGGCGATACGGTTGAGCGACAGACTGGCGTATCCGCAGATAAAGCATGCGGAATAGCGCAGCGCGGGATCGGTGACGTCAAGATAGGGGTGCGCCGTCTTGGCGGCGAGTGCGGCCTGTCCGCGAAAGTACAGCGCTTCTGCCGTGGCAATAGCGCGCGAATCGGGATCGGAAATGCCTGCAGCCGCAGCGTCAATCTGCCCCGGCACAAAGGCGGTGCACATCAACGGCATGGGAACGCATGGGTAGCCATCGCAGTCCATCTTCCATCTCCCATCAGGTGGCAACATTAGCAGCAATTGTACCCCTGCTGCTCGGGACTGGAATTTGTGGGTATCGCCTACGATTATGCCGAACGAATAAAGGAAGAGTCTATTGGCGATGCTCTTAGGGTGGTTGTCGAGGCATAGCTGACCTTGGCATAAGGAAAAACTGCCGCCCCTGCAAAAAGCTCCGTCACAACGATGGGAAACGAACCTCGCTCTGCATACTAATGAGGTCATATGACAGCGCGTTTGCATATGCGCGGCGCGTTCCATCGACCCGAAAAGGAGCCCTGCATGGATCCCAACAAGCGTCCCGACGATATGGTGCGTATCACCACTCCCGAACTTGCTCAGGCGTTCATCGACGAGCAGGTCACCGCAATCCGCGAGCAGATCGGTGACAAGAAGGTCCTGCTGGCCCTTTCTGGCGGCGTCGACAGCTCTGTTGTCGCGGCGCTGCTGATCAAGGCTATCGGCAAGCAGCTCATCTGCGTGCATGTGAACCACGGTCTCATGCGCAAGGGCGAGAGCGAGCAGGTCATCGACGTGTTCCAGAATCAGATGGACGCCAACCTGGTTTACGTGGACGCCACCGACCGCTTCCTCGATAAGCTCGTCGACGTTGACGAGCCCGAGGCCAAGCGCAAGATCATTGGCGCCGAGTTCATCCGCGTGTTCGAGGAGGAGGCCCGCAAGGTTGGCGACGAGGTCAGTTTCCTCGCCCAGGGCACCATCTACCCCGACATTCTGGAGTCGCAGGACGGCGTGAAGGCTCACCACAACGTTGGCGGTCTGCCCGAGGATCTGCAGTTTGAGCTCTGCGAGCCCGTTAAGCTGCTGTACAAGGACGAGGTACGCGTCGTGGGCCGCGAGCTCGGCCTGCCCGAGAACATGGTTGAGCGTCAGCCGTTCCCCGGTCCTGGCCTGGGCGTCCGCTGCCTTGGCGCCATCACCCGTGACCGTCTCGAGGCGCTGCGCGAGGCTGACGCCATCGTGCGCGAGGAGATCGACAAGGCCGGTCTGACCATCTGGCAGTACTTTGCCGTGGTACCCGACTTCCGCGCCACCGGTGTGCGCGAGGGCAAGCGCGCCTACGACTGGCCCTGCATCATTCGCTGCATCAACACCGTCGACGTCATGACCGCCGAGGTGCCCGAGCTCGACTGGGCGCTGCTCAAGCGCATTACCGCTCGCGTGACTGCCGAGGTCCCCGGTATCTGCCGCGTTTGCTACGACCTCACGCCGAAGCCCGTCGGCACGGTCGAGTGGGAGTAAGCTAACTCACCTAGCCCCCGTTTCCGTTTGGAAGCGGGGGCTTTTTGCTGGCGCTTCGCCCAATTTCGTGCATCTTCAGATGTGACAAAGGGACTGTCCCTTTGTCAC
>JAIHTM010000279.1 GCA_022713905.1 Collinsella sp. | reverse complement strand
TTGCTAGAGATAGCAGACGAGAACGTACCGCCGGAAACAGCGACCGTCTTAGCGGAGTTGTCGAAAGCCGTCTCCTGCTTCGTCGAAGAATCCCAGGCGTAAGCCTTGAGAGCCGCGTTGCCAGCCTTCGCTGAGAAGGTGCCGCCGGTGATGGCGACCTTGTCGAGACTCTTGTAGCCGGAACGGTTGACGATGGAAATTGCCGCGCCGTCCTGGATAGCGCCGTCGTTCTCGGTCTTTGCAACCGGATCGCCCGACACGGTGATCGTGCTACCAGAGTTGACATTCAGGCTGCCCGAGCACACCTGCGCACCCATCGTTTTCGCGTTGATCTTGGAGTTGTCGATGGTCAGCGTTCCGCTGCTGGGGAAGTAAATGCCGAAGCCGTTGGGAACGTTGAGCGTACTATTCTTCAGGATAACGGCGTCGTTCGTGTTGTTGCCGTTCGTCTCAATGCCGCTCGTAGCGGTGGTAGAGGCCTCAACGCCATCGAACGTAAGGGTGGAGTTGTCGTACTTGATCGTGCCGCCCATGGCAGACGGAATCAGGCCGATGAGCTGCGAGCTTACGACTTTGCCGTTCTTTACCGTAAGCGAAGCGTTGGCGTAGTTGATTTCAAACGCCGCGGAGCTCGCATCGGTTCCGGTGCACGTCCAGGTATGGCCGTTCAGGTCAACCACGCGAGCAACGGTTCCAGAGTTGAAGGTGCTGCCCGTGGTGTAGTCGCGCAGCAAAGTGATGGCTTTACCACTTTTGGTTTGAGCCTTGAACGCCTCGTCCATGGTGTAGTAACTGGTTTCGCCAACCTGAGCAAGGTAGGCCTTTGCCACGCCAAACGTGCCGTCTTCACTCTTGGCAACAGTGGAGCCTTCAACCAGGTAGCGAGACGGATCGGTGCTGAACGAGCCAGCCGTGACCTCGATCGCCGCCTTCGTGGGGTCATCGGTGGTGGTGCCTGTGCTGTAGTCAATCGTATACAGCGAACCGTTGACCGTACCGCCGGTGATGGCAACCTTCGCTGCCTTGCCCTCGGCGCCGTCGTAAGTCACCGACTCGATATCGCCGTTGACGGTGCCGCCCTGGATCTGAAGGTCAGAGCCGCCTCCGCCGTACGTCCACGTAGAGACTTTGCCGTTGATGACCGCGCTGTCCTTGATGGTGGCGTTCTTCCAGTTCTGAACCGCGTAGCTGTTCGCGGAGTTGATGGTACCGCCCTTAACGTAAAGGTTGCCGTAGTCACACTTAAGGGCGATGAAGTTATCCTGTGTGAAGGTACCGCCGCTAATGGTCATGCCCGGCATGTCAGGCTTGCTATCGTCGCCAACGCGAACAAGGGATGCGCCCTTCGTTCCACCGGCGCCACTGTCGTTCTTGACGTTGCCGCTCTGGAAGAACAGCCAGCCATTTTTGCCCTGGACGTCGATAACATAGTGGGAAGAAACGCCGGAGTTCCCTGCGGTGTCCTCGCGCATGATGGTGCCCGTCTGGGCTTCGCTGGAATCTACAACGTAGGCCCTGCTGGTAACCGTCAGTGCCGGTTTACGCTCGCCCGTGCTGCCGTTGAGGGTGTGTCCGTTCAGATCGAGCGTGACGTAGGGCGTGGAGATCGTGACGTTCTCCGTCGTGTCGGTCAGTAGCTTCACCGTTGCCCTGCGCGGCGCGGCGTCAATTGCTGCCTGCAACGTGGGGTATTTAGTCCCATTAACCTCGGCGATCTCTGCAGTCGCAGGCTCCTGGGGCTCAGTCCCCTGCTGCGAATTATCGCCAGTCTGAGTAGTCGACCCCTGCTCGGTAGTCGTCTGCCCGTTAGCAGTGCTCTCGTTGGAGCCTTCATCTGCCGATTTCGTCTCGGCTACGTTCCCGGAGTCACCCCCCCCCGGCTCATTCTCGATTTGGGATTGCTCAGTCGTAGAATCGTTAACGCCCACGGCATCGGCCAAAGCCGCCGTTGGCATCATCGAAACAACCATCGTGGCCGAAACCAGCACCGTAAGTGCTTTGCGACCCAACGCAGATCTACGCATCCCGTCACCTTCCTTTCCGTCGTTATTGACGTCCGACATCGAGCCTTGGATGCCGAAGCAACGCCAACATCCTAAGCGGCCATGAGGGCGACCCGCGCCGATATACTCGACATCGAGAGAAATCCCCTATAGTTAGAATCAATTTTAGGCTCACTGCGGCAGGACGGTCAATTGACCAACCCGCTAACGGTAGTTCTATTACCTGTACTTTACGGGATAAGCCTGCTTTGTGGACTCTTTGCGAGCTGGCGCTGGGTTTAGCCGGCTATTCCACTCACAACTTACCTTGAAGTTTGGGTTGCTGCCGTTTCGCTCGTCTGGTTTGCATCGGCGTCGTCGCCTTGTTCGCCCTCATCCTTTTGGGCGTCAGCGATGGTGGCGGCAGCTGCGACGATGCCGCGCTGGGGCGCTATGCCCACCTGGGCCTGGGCGCCCTCGAGCACTTCCGCACCTGCATGGGTAAGTTCGGGCGACTTGAACATCGCGCCCAAATTGGCCCCGCCGCCGGCGTAGCCGAGCGCCGCAAGCGCAATCACAATGACCGCGATGATCACCGCAACGGGCACATAGCGATGCCACCCAGCAGGGTTGAGTCCGCTTCGGCGGGCAGCGCCGCGGCTGATATAGCCGAGCGTTCCATCGTGCTTGAGCTTTGATCCCACCACGCGCTTGCGGCCCCACAGCGACGACTCGGCCTGCATCGCCAAGCGAGCGCTTGCCGAAGGATAGCCGTATTTTGTGCGCTTAAACGAGCCATCGAACCCCGAGGCACTTTTGCCCCACGTCCGAGACGTCGTGCGACGGTTAACCGGCGCAGCGGGCCGCCGAGCCCGATTTGTTTTTGAAGTCTCAGCCATACGCCCCCGCACGCCGTAACAGAATCGAAACATTGCTGCTTTGGACTGTAGCACACGCATCGCACGCGGTCACGGGCACCTCGCTCAACGGTCATCGTCCTTCAACAAGCGCCACAACGTCGTGCGGCTTATGCCCAACACTTCGGCGGCTCGAGTCTTGTTGCCGTGGAGGTGGCCTACGACCAACCGTGCGATATCGCGCTCGGTATCGGCCAGCGGGCGCAGGATATATAGATCGCTATCGAGCGTTGGGGCGCCAAAGGTCGCGGTCTTGATCACGTCTTCTTGGGCAAGCACATCCTCGGCAACCGATCGTGCCACCGTTCCCGAGCCCACTAATATATAGAGTCGC
>JAIHTM010000278.1 GCA_022713905.1 Collinsella sp. | reverse complement strand
AGGCCGATCTGGTTGCCGTAGCTGGAGTAGCCGGCGGCAGCAGTGGTTACGAGTTTGCGCTGCGGCAGCTTGCCCTCGAGCGTCTCGGAAACCGGGACGGTGGGGTCGCCGGCGCCGGTAACACGCATGGCCTGGTACACGTAGCTGCGGCCCGAGAGCGGGTCGCGGATGGCACCGCCCACGCAGGTGGCGGCACCGCCGAAGGGCTCGATCTCGGTCGGGTGGTTGTGGGTCTCGTTCTTAAAGAGGAACAGCCAGTCCTGGTCCTCGCCGTCGACATCGACCTTCACCTTGACGGTGCAGGCGTTGATCTCCTCAGACTCGTCGACATCGGTCATGACGCCGGTCTTCTTAAGGTACTTGGCGCCGATGGTGCCCATGTCCATGAGGCAGACGGGCTTGGCGTCGCGACCGAGCTCGTGGCGCATCTCCATGTAGCGGTCGAAGGCCTGCTGCACCACGGCGTCGTCGATCGTCACGTCGTCCAGGACGGTGCCGAAGGTGGTGTGGCGGCAGTGATCGGACCAGTAGGTGTCGATCACGCGGATCTCGGTGATGGTGGGGTCGCGATCCTCATCGCGGAAGTACTGCTGGCAGAAGGCGATGTCCGCCTCGTCCATGGCAAGACCGCGCTCGGAGATAAAGGCGGCAAGGCCGGCCTCGTCGAGCTCGCGGAAGCCGTCGAGCACCTCGACGGGCGCAGGCTCGGGGGTCTCCATGTACAGTGTCTTGGGCAGGTCGAGCGAGGCGATGCGCGCCTCGACGGGGTTCACCACGTAGTGCTTGATGGCCTCGACGGCGGCTTCGTCCAGAGCGCCCGAGATCATATAGACCTTGGCGGAGCGCACGGCGGGGCGCTCGCCCTGGCTGATGAGCTGCACGCACTCGCTGGCGGAGTCGGCGCGCTGGTCAAACTGGCCAGGCAGGAATTCGACGGCAAAGACGGCGCCATCGCTTGCGGGGAGCTCGTCGTAGGTCACATCGACCTGGGGCTCGCTAAAGACGGTCGGCACGCAGGAGCGGAAAAGCTCCTCGTCGATGCCCTCGACGTCGTAGCGGTTGATGATCCTCAGGGCCTCGATGCCCTTGATGCCGAGAATTTCGGTCAGCTCGCCCTTGAGCTGCTGAGCCTCGACGTCGAACCCGGGTTTCTTCTCCACGTAGATACGAGAGACCATTGGTTCCTGCCTTCCTGATCGGTTGGGCGTACGGTACGGTATGCGGCAGCGGTCGGTTTGCGGGGTCTGCCCTGCGGTCGCCTTGAGCCACATGTTTGTAAACGTCACTATGATACGACAGCTCGCGGCGCGTAGAGGACGGCGAGGGTGCTACAGTGAAGCTCAAACAAGAGAAAGGCATCACATGGCATTCGTTTCTCTCGCCATCATCGCGCTCGTGGCCTTTGCGAGTCCCTTTATCGCCTCGGCAATTCCCGGAAAGCCCGTTCCCGAGACGGTCTTTTTGCTCGTGTTCGGCGCGGTGCTGGGTCCGCATATGCTCGGCATCATCCATGTGGACGCCGAGGTCTCGCTCGTGTCCGAGCTCGGCTTGGCCTTTTTGTTCCTGCTCGCCGGCTTCGAGATCGATCCCAAGAACATTACGGGCGTCGAGGGACGCTACGGCATGGCGACATGGGTCGTCACGTTTGGCATTGCCTGGCTTGCCGTGCGCTTCACGCCGTGGTTCTCGGTCAGCCATTTTGACGGTATCGCCGTAACGCTCGCGCTCACTTCGACGGCGCTCGGCACGCTCGTGCCCATCATGCGCGAGCGCTCGCTCACCGGCACGCGCGTGGGCGATTCGATTCTCGCATACGGTACCTGGGGCGAGCTTGGCCCCGTGCTTGCCATGTCGGTGCTGCTCTCTGCGCGCACCGGCATTCAGACACTCGTGATCTTGGGTCTGTTTGCGGTGGTCTGCGTGCTGCTGGCCGTGGTCCCGAGCCGCTCCAAGCGCGTCGGCAGCCGCTTCTTTGCGTTTGTCGAGGAGCGCGCCGATACCACATCGCAGACCTTCGTGCGCTTGACGGTGCTCATCCTGGTCACGCTCGTGGCGTTCTCGGCCATCTTTGACCTCGACATCGTGCTGGGCTCCTTTGCCGCCGGCTTTGTCCTGCGCTATATCATCCCCGAGGGCAATCACACGCTCGAGACCAAGCTCGATGGCCTGGCCTACGGCTTTTTGATCCCCGTGTTCTTTACCGTGTCGGGCGCAAAGATCGACCTGACGGCTGTGGCATCGCGCCCCGGGCTGCTCGTGGGCTTTATCGTGGCGCTGCTCATCATCCGCGCCGTGCCCATTCTTGTCTCTATGAGCATCTGTCCCGAGACGCGCGATGTCTCGGCGTATGGCCGCATTACCGTGGCCCTGTACTGCACCACGGCGCTTCCGATCATCGTTGCCGTAACGAGTGTGGCCGTTAACGCGGGGGCGCTTTCGCAAGACATTGCCTCGGTCATGGTTGCCGCCGGTGCCATCACGGTGTTTTTGATGCCGCTGCTCGCCCAACTCTTCTACCGCGTGATCGACGCCGCGCCGGTTGCCGCCGTGGCGGAGGTTGCCGAGCATCCATCCGACGCGCTCGATATTCTGCGCGCCCATCACGATCTGGCGAGCTTGCTCGCGCGTGAGCACGAGTTGTTGACTTCGCATGGCCATGGTCGCGTATTCGAGGGCGTGCCTACGATCGATACCATTGCCGATCGCCTTTCGGCCGAGGCGGCAAGCGAGCGCATCGATGCCCGTATCGTCGACGCCGCCCATTTGCTGGCCGAGAAGACCTATGGCGACGAGATCGACCCGTCCAAGCTCACCCCGCGCGAGCGCCGTCGCCTGGAGCGCGCCAAGCTCGCCGTACACGAATACCGCCGCCGCATGCTAGAGCTCTACGCAAGAGAAGAAGCCGAGGACGACGACGGCAAGTAGCCGATACCGGTGCTGAGACGGCATTCAGTTTGAAAGTTAGCCTCGAAACGGGACGCGGTTTCCGCCCAGGGCCTCTACGGGAAAGCGCATCCCACTCTGAGGGCTCGAAACGGGATGCGGTTTCCGGATGAAGCCCTTGGCGGAAAGTGCATCCCGGTTTGAAGGCTCAGAACGGGATGCGCTTTCCGGAACAAGGCCCTTTGGGAAACTGCATCCCGGAACAGACGCCCAGAGTGGGACGCAGTTTCCGCGAGAGGCCCGTTGCGGAAAGTGCGTCCCGTTCTGAGCTAGAAAACTGGGACGCAGTTTCCG
>JAIHTM010000277.1 GCA_022713905.1 Collinsella sp. | reverse complement strand
TGCTTCTCCTTGCCTTTCGGCACGTAAGAGGCTAACCTAGATTTGCCGTTCATAGATTGAGCCTCAGATTAATGTTAAGCGTCTTGCAGGACGCGTAATATTAACTGGGGCTTTTCTCTATCTGCCTTTGGTGTTCATGCCTGAGGCAGATAGCCTCAAGCACCCGCAGCAATTCTACTTAACTCCCGTCACCTCGCCAATATAAAATCAATCAGAAAGGCGATCCATAAGAACAACAGCAAGACAATAAATTGCCATTACAGCCGCAATAGCTAGCGCACATTTGAGAACCAGCACGACAACCTCCTGTATTGGACGTACACCAGTTCTGATAAATATGAGGCTGTCTCATCATTGATTCAATATAACTATTGGGTATAGTTTCTGTGATTTTGTTCTGTAGAAATGGAACACAACAACCAGTCACCACCAGCACTTCTTTAAATACGCCAAGTCCGACGCAAGCTAACCTTCTAGTCCGCTTTGAGCGATCTGCAGACATTGCTAGCAGCCTTCTGTGTGAATTCTCAGGGAGCAGGTCGGCATAGCATCACGTTGAGGCTCTTACCCTACTTGTTGACACCAACCCTAACTCCACAGACTGATTCATAAATTAGTAATCTGCGTGTTTCGCACTTTTCAGAAATGCTTTCATATTTTCATTAGGTCGCTCAATTTCGAAGTTACTTCCATATAACTCTTGTAATTTTGGCCATAACTTACTTAATAACCCTCTCCTGCGATAAAATGGATGTATCCAAACGGTAGATAGGTACGGAGAATTTGCATTTGAATTGTTTATTGTGACCAGCCCAACTAAACATTGTCGATAACCACTATTATCCATTGATTGTATTTCTTCGACGAATGGATACGCGATTACATCAGTCCAACCATGATCGGTTGTATCCCATTGCATTCCGTCATGACATTCCTTCGACTGATAGCGGCGTAAAGCTACACACGCGAGCTTTTGCCAATCTGGAGAATTAATTGTGATCTCTTCATCGTATGACGCGCCTATTGGAGCGGGTATTGGTCTGATTAATCCAGCATGGCATTCATCATAGAACTTCATGTTTCCCTCAGAAACGTTGTGTACGTTGGGTTGCTCCATGTGTGCGCCATTCAAAAATAGCTCTGATAGTAGTGTATCTACACTGTAATCTTTATTGATTATTGTCGGCTTAGAGTTTTTCTTATTAAGGCCGCGAGTAACGATTTTTTGATCAATGTTAACAACATGGAATAATCCGTCGGGGAGGCTAGCGAACCACGATGGGGCATCGGACCAGAATAGCATGCCTTTTGTACTTCTTAAGAGTTTAATTAAGTTAATACAAGCTTCTTCACTAGTCTTGCCGTTGATGCGAAGTATGTTAGGACTAAAGTAATATTCATCCATATCAGGGAATGCAGCTTCGCAAAACTCCTGTACATAATTTAGCACCTGGATTCTACAGAGATCATCATAGCTGGTAATAACTAAGGGGGTATCTTCATTACTATTATGATTATCAATAATGCAATCTATAGCGAGACTTACTGCTTTGCGTATCACTTCAGTTGAATCTAACGACTCTAAAAATTTTGTCTTTCGTGTGCGAATATCCATGTATGACCTGCGCTATTAAAATTCATGAATGAACGGTTTGTCATCTGGTTGCAAAATGGTGGTTTTATTCGTTGCTACATTTAAACTGTTGTAGAGCATAATTGCCAGGTTCGATGCATTTTCAATCAGCGTTTCAAGATCCTGGTCTGTAATCACTACGAGGTTCCCTTCTTTATCCTTTCCACCACGATGCACTAAGTGATTTCGATTGAGGGTTGCCAATTCAATAGCTTCTATCGGACAGTCTTTTTGTACTTTTATATCGAATGTAGCTTCATAGCGGTCGATTACCTTTTTAGTGCTATGCCAGCTTGCACTGATCAAGTGTTCCTTGATTGACCTGATTAGCTCTCCCCTAATTTTCTCGATGGGTTCACCCTTGAAAGGCAACGCAGCAATATCTTTGCTTACTTTAAATTCAGTCTTACCTTTTTCTATACAATTGGCTATGTAGACATCATCTTTCTCTATAGAATTAATGAATAGCTCAACATAAAGCGTTTCCAAAGCTGTAATAACATTCGTGTAGAGCAAACTAAGCAAGTGGTTTTTTTGCTGTTGTTCAGTTTTATCTTTTGCAAGTTTTTTTATTTTATCGATATTATCAATGAATTTTAAATACGGATTACCGGAAGACGTTACAGCGTCGTAGATATCATCATCGTACCAATCATCTATATTATTTGAGTTTCCAGACCAGTCAAAACATTGTGTTTGTAATTCATCTACTAATTCCTCAATATACTCAGATTTAACATATTGACCGAAGATGGATTGTAGTTCTTCGCTCGCATCATACGGCCCGCCATATATGTAAGCATAGCCACCTTCTCTACTTTCATACGGACAAGCATTTGCCGGATCTTCAAAGTTTTCAAAGAACCAGTTTTTCATTACTTCGAGTTGATCTTTTTTGCTTATGTATTTTAAAGATTTTAGTGGAACTTTCTTTCCATTAACCTCGAAAACAATTTTCACGATGTAACGCTCCCTTGTATCAATTGCGCAACTATTATACCACAGCGAAATACAGGGCATAACCTGCCTCCTTAAACTAACATACCATGAGCCAGCAATGTCCGCTATTGGCACAAAGCGGACAACCACGCTAGCTCTACCCTGTGCCACAAAATGTCAATTTGCATCTGAACTAATGCACTTTAATCTCGTCACTTCAATAAATACCGAACATCACCCTGATAAAACGACAATATGCGCTGCATAACTTCACTCTTCCGGCACTCGCGACAGATTATGTTCTGACGCCTGTCGTAGCGACGTATTTCTCCGTCAGGTAATGACCAGATAAGGTCCGGATCAACCGCAGATGGTTTCTTCAGCTTTGCCCTTGAGAGCTTTTTACGGGCATTTTGCCAGTCCTTACGCGCCTGTTCAGACGGGAATAACCCGTAACCAGAGTTGCATACATCGCCGCTGGCAACCAGCTCTCTTGCGAGAACGCTCATCAGATATCTTGTCGCACCTGTCTTGACTTCCAGTTGCCGTAACGTCTCACGCCCACTCTGGCGTACGAGTTCAACAACCTGTCCTTTAATTTTTTCCCGCTCTTCTTGTGTAAAAACTTTTGCCACAAGCCCTCCTGAAAATTACCTCATGACCAGAAATTAACACTTACCCCCTGAAGCC
>JAIHTM010000276.1 GCA_022713905.1 Collinsella sp. | reverse complement strand
GCTCACCGAGAACGCCACGGTCCACACGCACGTATCACCTTCGCCGCCCACGGCGATCAGGTCGGCGGCATAGACCTCGACGGGGCGCGGAGGTAGGTCCACCGCATTGCCCTCGCGAGCAGACTTGTAGGCGCGAACGCCATTGACCGAGATAGCCGAAAACGCCGGCGGCACCTGCATCTGCGGACCCAGCATGGCGGCCAAGTGCTCACGGGCATAGGCAGGATCGCGGAGCTCGTTGGCAACAGCCACCGTGCGGACGGCCTCGCCCTCCGCGTCATCGGTATTGGTCTCGGCGCCAAACGAAATGTCGGCGACATAGCTTTTGGTATCGAGGGTAAGCATGCCCAGCAGACGGGTGGCCTGGCCCACGCCCACCACCATGACACCGGATGCCATGGGGTCAAGCGTACCGGCATGGCCAACGCGCCGCTCATGGAGGGCGCGTCGGCATTGCGAAACCACGTCATGGGACGTGCAGCCCACCGGCTTATCGACGGCGAGTAGCATATTCAATTGAGAAGGCGTTCGACGAGCCATGTACCATCCAATTAGTTAGAGCTCGACGGTCACCGAAGCGGGATCCTCCCCCACCAGCTCGGCCAGCATGGGAAGTGCCACGGCGAGCGTCTCGCGAATCGTTCCGTTGTTGGAAAAGCCGGCGGCGGCATGATGCCCGCCACCGCCAAAGTTGGCAGCAATCTCGGACACATCGAGGTCGCCCTTGGAGCGCAGGTTGCCACGCACCTTGGTATCGCCCTCAATGCCCTTTAAGAACATGCAGACCTCGACGCCCATCACCGAACGCACCACATCGACCAGGCCGTCGCACTCGTCCGAGGTGACGCCGCAGGCCTCAAGGTCGCTCTGGTAGGCATAGCTATACGCCACGCGCCCATGCGCGACCGTCTTAATGCGACCCATGACAATGGACTTGAGGTGCAAAAACTCAACGCGCATGCTCTGATAAACCTCGAGCGCAACGCGCGCCGGGTCGGCACCGTGGGCAACCAGACGCGAGGCCGCATGGAATGCGGCGGCATCGGCGTTTTGGTACTGGAAACGACCGGTATCGGTAACCAAGCCACACAGCAGGCAGGTCGCAACGCCATCACGTGCGACAATGCCACAATTGTCCAAGAAGCGGTCGATGATCATAGCGCAGGCTGCAGCTTCAACGCGTCTCAGGCTGAGCTCGGCAAACTCCTCGCGTGCCGGGTGGTGATCGAAGCACACCACATGCTTGGAGCGGCGAAGCACCTCGGCCGAGTTGTTGAGGCGCTCGACGACCGGCACGTCCACCGAGATGAACAAGTCCGGATTGCCAGTGTACGCAGATGCCGGCACCAGGCGATCGGAGCCTTCCATAAAGCGGTAGATGCGCGGAACCGGGTCATCGTCTGCCAGCAGCAGCGCAATGTCCTTGTTGGGGAAAAACTTCATGAGCGAAAGGCCCAGACCCAATACGGAGCCCAAGGCATCGCCATCGGGAGAAGTATGTCCCGAAATCGCAATGGAGGACGCACCCTCGATGAGCTCGAGGATGCGTCGCTGAATATCTGCAGACTCGCACGAGGCGAGGTCGGCGGAATTAGTCATCTAAAGCTGCCTCCTGGGCGGCATCCGCTATCGGATAGCCGTCCTCGTCCTTTTCGATCGCAAGCGTGGCGGGAACGTTTTCCAGCGCACGCGTGATGCGCTCGGCCTCATCGGTCGAGCGATCGATGCGAAAATCGAGCTCGGGCGTGACACGCCAATCGAGCGAGCGAGCCAACAGGCTGCGAATACGGCCCTTGGCGCTTGCGAGCGCCTCCATGACCTCGTCGTAGCGGCTCGCATCGCACGACACGTACACGCGCGCGAAGGAACGGTCCACCGCGACCTCGACCGCGGTCAAAGTAACCAGGTCGAGACGCGGATCGGAAACCTCAAAGAGCAGGATATAACCGAGCTTCTCGCGAAGCTGCTCGCCCAGACGGCGGGTTGCCTGCGTTTGCTTCATAGCGCTACCCCCTACTCGGTACGGGCAACCTGGTCGATGCGGTAACCCTCGATCTGGTCGCCGGGCTTGATGTCCTGGAAGTTCTCCAGGCCAATGCCGCCCTCGGAACCGCTCTTGAGGCTCTTGGCCTCGTCCTTGTAGTGGCGCATCGAGGCGATCTTGCCGTTGAAGACCACGATGCCGTCGCGCACCAGGCGCACGGAATCGGTCGCGGCGATCTCGCCCTCCTCGACGCGGACACCGGCGGCGATACCGACTTTGGGCACCTTGAAGGTGTCCAGGACGGTCGCGGTACCCGTGGCGACCTCGACCTCGGTGGGCTTCAGCATGCCGATACGGGCGGCGTCGAGCTCCTCGAGGCACTTGTAGATGACATCGTAGCAACGGATCTCGACGCCCTCGCGCTCGGCGGCGGAGCGGGCCTTACCGTCGGGACGGACGCCAAAGCCGATGATGATGGCGTTGGAGGCGTCGGCCAGGACGACGTCGGTCTCGTTGATGGCGCCAACGGCGGAGTGGATCGTGTTGATGCGAACCTCGGACTGATCCATCTTGTCGAGCGAGTCCTGAAGAGCCTCGATGGAGCCCTGGACGTCGGCCTTGATGATCAGGTTGAGCTCCTTGACCTCGGCGTCGGCAATGGTCTCGAAGAGGTTCTCGAGCGTGACGTGCTTGACGCGGCTCTGCTCCTCGATACGGGCCTTCAGCGAACGCTCGTCGGCCAGGGCACGAGCCTCGCGCTCGTCCTCGAACACGCGGAACTCGTCACCGGCGTTGGGCACGGACTGCAGGCCCAGGATCTCGACGGCGTCGGAGGGACCGGCCTCGGTGACGGCACGACCCTTGGGGTCGAGCATGGCACGGACGCGGCCATAGGTAAGGCCGGCGACCAGCGTATCCCCCACGTGCAAGGTACCGCGGGTCACGAGCACGGTAGCAACCGAGCCACGGCCCTTGTCGAGCTTGGCCTCGAGGACGTTGCCGGAGGCAAAGGTGTCCGGGTTGGCCTTGAGCTCGAGCACGTCTGCCTGGAGCAGCACGGTCTCCAGAAGGTCGTCGATACCGATCTTCTGCTTGGCCGAGATGTTGACGAACATGTTCTGTCCGCCCCACTCCTCGGGGATGACGCCGTACTCGGTGAGCTCCTGACGCACACGGTCGGGGTTGGCTCCCGGCTTATCGATCTTGTTGACGGCGACGACGATGGGTACGCCGGCGGCCTTGGCGTGGTTGATCGACTCGACGGTCTGGGGCATGACGCCGTCGTCGGCAGCCACGATCAGAA
>JAIHTM010000275.1 GCA_022713905.1 Collinsella sp. | reverse complement strand
TTCACAAACTGACCGTTGTGGTTGTACATGATGGTCTTGTAGCTGGCGATGCCAGGCAGGACGGACTTGCGGCTGCCGGAGAAACCAGCAAAGAAGTGCGGCTCAATAAAGCCCTCGGCAAGCAGCAGATCGCAATCGACGGCAATCTTGTTGATGATGCACTCGCCACCAGAAGGCAAGGTGCCGATCTTTTTCATCATGCTGTCGTCAGTCGCGACGTGCATAACGATTTCCTCGTTGGCAACGATCTCCTCGCCATACTTGTTGACGAGCTCCTCATGCGTCGACGGACGGTGCATACCCGTAGCAACCAAAATACGAACTCGAGCCTCGGGCGCAGCGGAATGGATGTGATGCAGCAGAATAGGCATCGTCACACGCGAGGGAACGGGACGCGTATGATCGGAGCTAATAATGACAATATCCTTCTTGCCAGCACAAAGCTCCTCGAGCGAAGGCGAGCCATAAGGGTTGGCAAGCGACTCCTCTACCAGCTCTTCCTGCGATTTCGTAGTCTTAAACTCGTTTTGATGACCTTCCATCACACCCGCGAAGTTCTTATCCTCGAGCTCCAGATGCAACGTCTTGTGGTCAAACGGCAGTTCACATTCAAACAATGACGAGCGCCCTCTTCCTTTCAACTGACACACTAGATAAACCGTTGGAAGGATACGCCGCTCACCGAAAAACACCACCGTCCACCGACTCATTAACACAACGTTCATATTTGCCCCATAACAAAACGGCCGCGATCCCAAACGGGACCGCAACCGCCTGTAAAAGACACAATAGACAGGATGACTTACGCAGCGCCGAGGCAAACATCTACCCCGAGATGTACGCACGTAAGCCATTTTGCATAAATGCGTTAATTAATTGCATAAAATGGCGCATGGATTTCTAGCCGTAACAGGGTGGTACCCTCCGGAGCGTGCATTTTTGCGAGTATTCAGCATTGCGGGATAAGATTTTGGTGTCAAAAGTCTTTCAAAAGGTAGATAGTCCTCATGACTCGTCCCATCTGGATAGCATGCGGCGAGAAACCAGCCATATATGAACATCGCCAAAGCCCAATCGTCGTGCAAAAGCATCAACAGGGGCCGCGAACGTCACCCATAGCCTTATGCACCAATCTTTGGCTGCTGAAAACTCCGTTTTCTGCACGTCGTCCCAAGCACCACCCTCACCCAGCGGCTGATCCGCCGTAAACCGAGGACGAAAGGACCCGATGGGTTTCCCTCTGAATGCACTCCGCAGCACGAAGCCCCTTCCAAACGCGCGAAGCGCGCCATTAATTCCCCCAGCCAGTAATCCGCCGAAGACCGGACATCGCAGGGCCCGCCATCAGCTTACTTTTAGGCACACTCCGCAGGACGCAAGAAGCCCTCGCCGCACGAAGTGCGCAGCGAGGGCTTCTTGCATGTCCGAGGACGTGCCTAAAAGTAAGCTGATGGCGGGCCCGAACGACTACAGGGCTATCGATTACCCCGTGTTCTGCAATCCTGCCGAGACGCCGGTCACAGTCGAAAGAATCAGGCTCATGTACTCGGCCTTCTTCTCCTCGGCCATCTCGTCCTGATTCATGCGCACCTCGCGAAGGGCGCGGACCTGGGCGATGGACAGAGCGTCGACGTAGGGGTTACGCACGCGAACGGCGCAGCCGAGCACGCGACGACGCTGCAGCGGCCACTCATCACCGACGATGGCAAGGACCCACTTACGCGTGAGCTGCATCTCGGTGAAGACCTTCTCGGACAAATCATCGCGGTCGCCCAGGTGCAGATACATCTTGGCGATGCGCTGGTCGGTCTTGGCGATCGACATCTCGATGTTGTCGATAAAGGTGCGGAAGAACGGCCACTCCTGGTAGGCAGCCTTGAGCTGGTCAAGATCGCCAAGCTGCTCGCAGGCGGTGCCCAGACCGTACCAAGCGGCCAGGTTAATGCGCGCCTGGCTCCAGCTGAAGATCCACGGGATGGTACGCAGGTCGTCGAGCGACTTGGCACCCAAGCCGCGCTTGGCGGGACGCGAGCCGATCGGCAGCAAGCCGACCTCGGTCAGCGGCGTCACGGTCGAGAACCACGGTGTAAAGTCCTCGGTGTTCAGCAGGTCCAGATAGCGCTCGTGGCTTGCGGCGTTGAGCTTCTCGGCCATATCCCAGAACTTCTGCGTGGTCTCGGTGTTGGTCTTCTCGACACTCGGGGCCGACTGCAAAAGCGTTGCGGCGGCAACGGACTCAACATGGCGCTGAGCCAGCGTGCGGTTACCGTAACGGGCAAAGATGACCTCGCCCTGCTCGGTGAGCTTAAAGAAGCAGTTGACCGAACCCTTGGGCTGCGCCAGCACGGCCTTGTTGGCCGGGCCGCCGCCACGGCCCACGGCACCGCCGCGACCGTGCATGAGCACCAGGTCGATATCGTTCTTCTCGGCCCACTTGGCAATGCGCTCCTGCGCGGAGTGCAGCGCGAGCATAGCCGTAGTAGGACCGGCGTCCTTGGAGGAGTCGGAATAGCCCAGCATGACCTCCATGCGGCGGTTGGTCTGGGCAAGGCGCTTTTGCACCACGGGCAGCGTAAGCATCTGGTCGAGCACGTCGACGCAGCCCTCGAGGTCCTCGAGCTGCTCGAACAGCGGGATCACGTCAAGCTCGGGGACATCCTCCTCGTGTGCAAAGGACAGGTGGGCAAGCTCAAAGACGTCGGCCACATGCTGGGCGCTCTTGGTGAACGAGATGATGTAGCGGTGCGCCATCTTCTTGCCATAGCGCTTTTGGATGGAGCCGATAGCGCGGAAAGTATCGATGACCTCGCGCGTCATGGGCTGCAGGTCGCCATGGATACCGTTCTCGTGGATATCCTTGAGGGCGCGGGCGTGCACCACGGAGTGCTGACGGAACTCCATCTCGACCATATGGAAGCCGAAGGACTCGACCTGCCAAATGATGGTCTGGACCGGGCCGTAGGCAGCACGGACGGCACCGCAGGCGGCCAGCGAGCGCTGGACGACGCGCAGGTCCTCCAGGAACTCATCGGCGCTGTGGTACATGGTGTCGGTGATACGGCGCACGGTGGCGTTCAGACGGTCGGCCATGACGAGCATGACGGCGCGATGCGGCTCGTGCTCGGAGATCAGCTCGGCGCGGGCCGTGTACTGGGTGCTCATCTCGACCTGATGGTTCCACAGGTTGATGAGCTCGGCAGACGGCTTGCTGTAGGTGGCCTCGAGCGTGAGGTTGCGGCCGATGCGGCGGCACTTGTCCTCGAGCTTGAGCACCATGTGGGTAAAGTACTTGGC
>JAIHTM010000274.1 GCA_022713905.1 Collinsella sp. | reverse complement strand
TGCCAGCACGGTCTCGTCAATCTTGTAAAAGCAGGAATGCTGGGCGTACGTGGCGCCAATCTTGGGGTTGCGCGTACCTACAAAGGCGAGCACGCCCGGTACGCGGCGCAGGTACTCCGAAAAATCCTCGCCCGAAAGCGTGCCGCGGTAATGGCCTTGACCGGTGGGACCCAGGCATTTGATTGCAGCCTGACGACAACGCTCGCTCGAGGCGGCGTCGTTTTCGACCTTGTAGTTGGCGATGGTGTAGTCGGTGAGCTCTGCCTCGGCGCCCAAGGCGGCCGCGGTATGCTCCACGATGCGGCGCATAAGCTCCGGCATTTCCTCGTGGGTCGAATCGCCGTAGGTGCGCACCGTGCCGGCGAGGTAGGCCGTGCCGGCGATAACATTGCGCGCGGTGCCGCCGTGCAGCTCGCCGACGGTGATGACAGCCGGCTCATAGGGGCTGATCTCGCGCGAAACGATGGTCTGCAGGGCATTGACGATCTCGGCGGCCACCATGACGGCGTCGTGGCCGCGCTGGGGCATGGCGCCGTGGCACGAGGTGCCGCGGACATCGATGCGGAACCAGTCGGTATTGGCCATGCGCGGTCCGGGCTCGCAGCTCACGGTGCCGGCGTCGACCTCACTCCAGATGTGCGCGGCGTAGGCGCCATCGACGCCGTCGAGCACGCCCGTGCCGATCATGAGCTTGGCGCCTTGGCCGTTTTCCTCGCTGGGCTGGAAGACGATGCGGACTTCGCCGTGGATGTCGTCGGTCATATGGCGCAGGATTTGCAGCGTGCCGAGCATCATGGCGATATGGCAGTCGTGGCCGCAGGCGTGCATGCAGCCCTCGTTGACGCTGGCGAACTCCTCGCCGGTCTGCTCGGTGACGGGCAGGGCGTCGATGTCGGCGCGCAGCAGGATGCGGCGGCGTGGCGTGCCGTCCTCGCGATAGGCGTCGGGCGCGGTGCCGCGAAGGGTCGCCACAAGGCCCGTCTTAAGGGGACGCTCGTAGGGGATATTCATGGCATCGAGCTGGTTGGCGATGTCGGAGGTCGTGCGCTCCTCGGCGAGGCTCAGCTCCGGGTGCTTATGGAAGTGGCGGCGCTGCTTGATGATATAGGGCTCAAACTCGGTAGCGATATCTTTGATGGCTGCGGTGACGTCGTCAGCCGCGCGAGCCTCGGTCGCCGCCATAATCTGCTGTGCCTTGGTCTTCGTCATGGTCGATTTGCTCCTTGCTGGGTTGATCGCAAAATCGTACAGGCTCTCTCCAGTATGCCACCTGCCGCTAGGGCTGGTAAAGTTGCCGTTTGCCGCTTGGGGTTTTGTTACAAGGGCGGGGGAGTACACTCGGGGGTGTTGAATTTCCTGCCAGAGATGGGGATGCCCATGCAACATATCGATCGGATTATCCGCTCCAAGAACGTCTTTACCGCCCAAGACGGCATCGATACCGCCCGCGAGCTGGCGATTGCCATCGCAGGCGACCGTATCGTCGCAGTCGGTGCGCCCGATGACGTGATTGCCGCCGCTCCTGCCGCCACGTCGGTTATCGACTACGGCGAGCAGTTTGTCTGCCCCGGTTTCCATGACGCTCATCTGCACTTCTTCCATACCTCGGTCGGTTCCTCGCCGTACATGCTCATGGATATGGGCACGTCCGAGGCGGCGCTGGTGCAACATGCGCTCGAGTTTTCCCAGGACCTGCCCGACGACGCTTGGGTTGTGACGCAGGGCTGGCGCGATTACCGTTGGGATCCGCCCGAGCATCCTACCAAGGCGTCGCTCGATGCGGCATTCCCCGATCGTCCCTGCGTTATGTATTCGGGCGACGGGCACACGCTTTGGCTCAACAGCCGCGCACTCGAGGCGCTCGGCGTCACGCGCGACAGCGAGCCGCCAGCGGGCGGCAGTTACGACAAGGATGCAAACGGCGAACTCACGGGCATTGCTCACGAGGCGGCTGCCATGCAGCTGCTACCGCGCTGCCTTGAGTGGCTGGGGGAGGATCGCATCGCAAGCGCTTACGCCGATCAAATGAGGCGTATGGCCGAGCAGGGCATCACCTCGATCTGCGATATGTCGCTCATGCCCATGCCGGGCTGCGATTTTATCCGCGACGACGTCTACGACAAACTGCAGGCAGCCGGCAAGCTGGGCATCCGAGCTCATCTGTTCCCCACGCTGCTGGATGACCAGTCGCGCTTGGAAGAACTCCAGACCCGCTACGCAAACAGCGCGCTGCTCTCGGCGCCAGGCTTTAAACAGTTTTTCGACGGTGTGTCGAGCGAACACACGGCATATCTCACCGAGCCCTATACCAATCCGCGCTTCCCGGGCGACCAGGGCCGTCTGACGGTTCCCGCCGAGCGCATGCGCAAGCTAGTTCTGGCGGCCGCGGAGCGCGGCCACACCGTGCGCATCCACGTCATCGGCGACGGTGCGATTCATGCCGCGCTCGATATCTTTGAGGAGGCCTCCGACCTGTACGGGCTGCCCCAGCACGGCCATAACACGCTCGAGCATCTGGAGAACCTCCTGCCCGAGGACATCGACCGCCTGCGCAAGCTCAACGTGGTCGCCTCGAGCCAGCCCTGCCATATCACGCTCGACCCGGGTGGTCCGGAGCGCGACCTGGGCCTGGAGCGCAGCCGCATCATGTGGCCGTTTGCGACCTATAAGCAGCGCGGCATCCGCCAAGCTTTCGGTACCGATAGTCCCATCACAGCCGTTACCAGCATGAACGTGCTCTACACGGCTATCACGCGCCAGGACCCCAAAAGCCACTGGCCCGAGGGCGGCTGGTTGCCGAGCGAGCGTATCGACGCGGCAACGGCCCTGCGCAACTACACCCTGGGCAGCGCCTATGCAGCGGGCGACGAGCAAAACCTCGGCAGCTTGGAGCCCGGCAAGTATGCCGACCTGGTAGTCCTGGACCAAAACCCGCTCACTGTCGATCCACAAGAGCTCCAGGCTACCAAGGTTCAGGCCACCTACCTGGCAGGTAACTTGATCTACGAGCGTTAACTCCACATCCCACCCCTCAGTTGCGGTGAAATAGTCCCTAAAATCGGCCTTCAAGCCCAAATACAGGAACTATTCCACCGCAACTTAAAAGAGCGCGTCCCAACAACGTGCCCCTATCTTGTGCATTCCATCCGCATCGCCATTTTGCTGCACTGACTTTTCTGAATGCCGGGGCCGAATTAGTCAACCTGGCTCCCGGCATTCAGAAAATCTAAGTGCCAAAAAATAAGATTTTTTGACTCCGTGTTGTATAACCCGCCATTCGTGGGTACCATTCAACGCGTACGCAA
>JAIHTM010000273.1 GCA_022713905.1 Collinsella sp. | reverse complement strand
GGAAAGGAACGTCCCTAACTGCCGGATGTGGGACAATACCGAGCGAACGTGATTGATTGTCCGCGGAAGGGGTCGCGATGAAAAAGCTGAGGACACTTGCCGATGTGTTGCGTCAGGCTGGCTTCGCCCACATAACAGGCGTGTTCCTTGTCTTTTTCTTGCTCTGCTCGACGGCCGTCTGGCTGTCCGAGCCCACGACCCTCACCTTTGGCGACGGGCTCTGGTTTAGCTTTGAGACCGTTTCGACCATCGGCTTTGGCGATATTCCGGCCGAGACGCCGGTCGCCCGCGTCATCACGGTCGTCTTGAGCATCATTAGCATCTTCTATATCGCTATGCTCACGGGCGTTGCGGTGAGTTACTGCAACACGCTCATCAAGCTGCGCCAAAAGGACACCATGGCGCGCTTTATGGACGATCTTGAGCATTTGGAAGAGCTCGATCGCGATGACCTCGCCGACCTGTCGCGTCGCGTGCGCGAGTACCGTCGCCGGCAGCGCTAGAGCAAGCGCATCGCGCAACAAGGGGGATTGTATATGAACATCACGGTGTACCTAGGTGCGAGCGTCGGCAACGACCCGGCGTTTTTACCTGCGGTGCAGCAGCTCGGCACATGGATTGGCGCCAACGGTCACGCGTTGGTGTACGGTGGGTCCAAGTCGGGCCTGATGGGCGCGCTTGCCGATAGCGTGCTCGATGCCGGCGGTCGTGTGACGGGCGTGGAGCCGAGTTTTTTATCGAGGCCGAGTTTCAGCACGATGGTATCGACGACCTCATCGTGACGAGCGATATGGCGGAGCGCAAGGCAAAGATGATCGAGCTCGGCGACGCGTTCATTGCCTTTCCCGGCGGCACGGGCACACTCGAGGAAATCGCCGAGGTCATGTCCGCGGTGTCGCTGGGGCATCTCAGCGCGCCGTGCATCCTGTATAACCTGGACGGTTATTACAACGACCTGAAGGCCCTGCTCAGCCACATGATCGAAAAGGGATTATCGAGTCCACAGCGCCAGCGGGGGATTTACTTCGCCGAAGATTTGCACGAGATTGCCTCAATCATCAATGGCTAAGTTCTAGATTGGGCGCGCATTGCGCCCAATGGTGCCGTTTGGGGTGCAGATGGTTGGCTCGTCTGGGCAGCGCTCGCTCTACAATAAAACGTATTTCTGTCGACTTTGACCACGGGAGGGCCCGATGGATAAGCTTGCAAAACCTAAAAACCGAGCGCTGTTTCTCGTAAGCGTAGCCGTGACTGGTGCACTTGCCGGCGCTGCGGTCTGGCTGTTCTTTTTTGCGATGGAGCATGGTATCGACTTCTTTTGGACCGAGATCCCGCACATGTTGGGCGCCGCTTCGCCCGAGCTCGCGAGCGGCCCGTTCGGCTTTTTGCCGTATCCGTTTTTCGTCTGCCTGCTGGGCGGTCTGCTCATCGGTCTGTACGAAAAGCTGACCGGCACCAAGACCGACGACCTCAACCAGGTGATGGCCAAGGTCAAGCAAGACGGGCGCTACCCGTACGACAATCTGGGCAAGCTTTCGCTCGCGGCATTGCTGCCGCTGCTGTTTGGCGGAAGTATTGGACCGGAGGCCGGCCTGACCGGCGTTATCGCGGGTCTGTGCAGCTGGGTCGGCGACCGCATGCGCCGCTTTGGCGCCGAGTTTAGGGAGCTCACGCTGCTGGGCACCCAGGCTGCCCTGACGGCGCTCTTTACCGCACCCGTCTTTGGTTTTGTGGCGCCGCTCGCCGGCAGCGCCGACGGCCAGGATGATTCGTCCAACGAGATTACGATCAAGCTGCCCAGGGCACAAAAGACCGTGGTCTACGGCATCGCGATTGCGGGCGGCCTGGGCACCTACCTGTTGCTCGGTCAGCTCATGGGCGGCGGCATGGGTATGCCGCGGTTTGAGGCCGCCGAGATGGGCAGCTTGGAACTGACGTGGCTCATTCCTCTAACGCTGGCCGGCATGGTCTGCGGTTGGCTGTTCTTTGTCTCGGAGCATGCAAGCGAGGCGCTGGCCCATGCCGTAGGGGAGCGCCCCGTCGTCAAGGCCATGCTGGCTGGTCTGGCGCTCGCGGCCTGTGGCACGGTTCTGCCCTTCACCATGTTTGCCGGCGAGACGCAGGCAGATGTGCTCATGGAGACCTACCTCACCATCCCCGCCGGCGTTCTTATCGCGACCGGCCTGGTCAAGGCTATGCTGACGCCCGCCCTTATCAACCTGGGCTGGCGCGGCGGCCATTTCTTCCCCGTGATCTTCTCGGGCGTGAGCCTGGGCTACGGTTTCGCGCTGCTCACGGGTGCCGATCCGGTCTTTTGCGTCGCCGTCTGCACCGCCTCGACGATGGGCGCCGTTATGCGCCAGCCCGTTATGGTCGTGGGCCTGCTGCTCATGTGCTTCCCGCTCAAGGGCATCGTCGCTATGATCATCGCCGCCGTCATCGCCGCCGGCATTCCGCTGCCCAAGCCGCTGCGCAAGTAGTGTGGCTTTATCGCGATACGACTCTCGGGGGATAAGGGATGATTCTGTACTTTAGCGCGACAGGGAACAGCGAGCACGTGGCACGTCGCATTGCGGCGGCGACAGACGATAAGGTTATGTCGATTGAGCGTTTTGATGCCGAGGCCCTTCACCTTGCTGCGACGGAAGGCCCCTGCCAGCTGGGGTTTGTCGCCCCGGTGTATGCCTGGGGCTTACCGGCGCCGATGATCGAGTTTTTAAAGACTGCCGATCTGTCGGAAGCCGCCGATGCGAACGGCGGCAAGCAGCCCTATACGTTCTATGTCTCGACGTACGGTTCGACGACCGGGCAATCGGCTAAGTTTGCCCGTGATCTGCTGCGCGAGCGTGGGCTCGAGCTGGACGCGGCGATGAGCGTCAAGATGCCCGATACCTGGACGCCCATGTTTGATTTGTCCGATACCCAAAAGGTCGAAAACATCAACAAGGCGGCCGAGGTACAGATCGATGCCGTGGTCGAAGTGGTACGGGTGCGGCGCACGGGCAACATGATGCGCCATCGCGTGCCCCTGTTTGCATCGTGCGCGTATCACGCAATTGGGCTGCCGCGCATGCAACAGACGAGCAAGTTTGCCGTCGATGCCGATCTCTGCATCGGTTGCGGCCTCTGCGCCAAGCGCTGCCCCATGTCGGCAATTGAGATGCGCGACGGGCTTCCTGTCTGGGCAAAGCCGGAGTGCGCCGCCTGCCTCCGTTGCCTGCACTGCTGTCCCAAGTTTGCCATCTCACGCGGCAAGCGCACGGTCACCCACGGTCAGTACAAACATCCCAAGCCCGGTGTGAGGATGTAATCGCTGCTAGGTCGCTGCTCCAAAAGTTATTAAGAAA
>JAIHTM010000272.1 GCA_022713905.1 Collinsella sp. | reverse complement strand
GTTCGAGATGAGGGTCAAGATGCCGGCGCCCGACGGGGAGACGGCGAGTTAGCCGGCAGGTCGGCATGTCAATCCTGGTCTAACAGAGCCTTAAATAATCATTTGGCTGCCCGCTGGCTAAGTGAGTAGACTTTTTTGGAAATGCCGAGCACCCAACATATTTGCCTCAATAAAACCGCAGGTCACAGACTTGTGCTCTGTCGGTGTGGTCAGGGATTCGGTAAAAATCTACTCACTTAGTTTTACGTGATGCATATTGTCTTCAACGAGACCCCAGCCGGGGCGATTCCATCGCAAATTCCGGTGACCGGGGCAGCTAATTAGGCGCCGTAGGGGTTGCGGTCGCGCTCGATGCGCTGGCGGATGTGGGCGTACTCGATTATCAGCAGCACCAGGAGTAGGGCCATGATGGCTAGGTAGCTCACCACGGCGCCCATCAGACCCAGCAGCTTAATCAGGATCACCGGCAGCACCACGCTTACGGCGAAGCAGATCAGGTAGATCTTGGTGACATCGCCGGCGTGGCGCAACACCGTGATGATGGCGTAGATAAAGTCGATTGCCGCGGTGACGCCGCCGGCGACAACCATTAGCAGTGCCAGCGTGCGGTAGCGCTCAAAGTTGAGGCCGTACATAAAGCTCATGATGGGGATGCCGGGGCCTGCCATAAATGCGGCGCACGCTCCGGTAATGACCACGATCAGTGCCATAACGGCAACAATAATCAAGTCAAAGCGGCGACGCTTGCGCGGATTCGCCCAAATGCTCGACAGACGTAGGAGCTGCGGTTTATAGATAAATCCAATGCTCAGCAAAAAAGCCTGCGCCGGAAAGAACAGGGCATTAAAGTACAGCTGATATTTGTATGCCAGCGTGCCTTCCATCACAAACTTGGGCATGCTCTCAATAAGGTTGAACAGGAACAGTGCACCAAAGAGCGGGGCGCACTGGACAAACAGGTGGCCGACCTCGCGCAGGCTCACGTGGCGCGATTTTTCGGTCTCGAGCAGGGCAAGCGGCGCGGTGACCAGCACGAGCGAGGCGATGGCGGTGACACCCATGGCCATGGCCGCGATGGGCATGCTGCGCGTGAGGAACAGTGCCACGCTAAAGACCGCGATGACGCCGGCGGAACGCAGCGTTTGGCTCATGCCGGCCAAATAGAGCTTGTCGGCCTGCTGCAGGCGGCCCTCGTACACGTCGGCGATGCCGTCGATCACCTTATAGAGGTAGACGCCCAGGCCGATCGTGGCCATCTGCGCATCGTAGCCGCGGGCGCTGCTGTATACCAGGCCGCATGCCAGCGCGAGCGCTCCGCAGAGCCAGCGGTTGAGCTGGTAAGAGGCAAAGGACGTCTTTTCGTCGATGTCCGAGACCTGGAAATTGCGCACGCCGTAGTTGCACGCGATCATGATGAGCGTGCCGGTGACAAAGGCGATGGAGAATTTGCCAGCCTCCTCGGCGCCCGCGAGCTGTGTGGACACGATGGTGAGCAACGGAAACGCCATGCCCCACACGGCGGTGCCCAGGGTATTCCAAAGGTAGTCGCGACGGGTGGCGTGATCTTCGTACTCGGCTTCTTGCGTGGAGAAGCCGCCGCCGTAGACGGCTCCGAGCAGGCGGTTCCACCAGGCATTGACCATGCGGTGGATGGGGCCGGGCTGGCGATTGCGCTCGCGGCGACGGCGTGTGGCCTGGCTGCTGTCGGGACCGCCGGCGTTACGCTGGCTTAGCTCTTGGATTCGTGCGAGCTCCTCGGCGGTGTGCGATGCGGGGAACAGGCCGTTCTCGATGCGTCCGCCCTGCCCGTGCGCCCCGTCCGATACGGTGGGGTCGGCGACGCCATTGCGGCGGGCGATGGCGCGGCGAATGCTATCGATGGGCGTGATGCTCAAGGCGGAGTCCTTTCTATTGCTGCGCTCTAGTATAGACGCGACGGTGTTCGTTCGTGTTTTTGAACAGGTTGTTCGATAATTTCGGCGGCGCCATTCAGTAGACGGCATTTGGGGACGTTCCTTATGTGCCGGCACTTTGGGAACGTCCCTAAGTGCCGGCATCCGGGGTCGCTCCTTGGTTGTTGCCTGTTCAAGAGTGTCCCTAACGACTAGGCCGCTTGCGTGCGATTTTTGACCGTTGGGCGGGCGCTTCGCCGTTGCCGCAAAAACGTTTTTGCATATCGGGTACAACGGGCTTTACGTGAGTAAAGTGCGCGCCTCGTCCACGTGTCGCGCTTTTAAAGGAGGCCCCATGCCAGGTGTTACCCCTGCAGAAGTTCTGTCCAACTTTGGCATTACGCTGGTCGAAGATCCTGCCGAGAACCAGCCCCGCCTGCTGGTCGACCTGCCGGCAGCCGAGCTCGTCGAGCATGCCATCCGCCGCAACGAAGGCCGCATGGCCTCCAACGGCGCACTGGTGATCGAGACGGGGGAGCGCACTGGCCGCTCGCCTAACGACCGCTTTATCGTCGATACGACCGACGTGCACGACAAAATCGCCTGGGGTGCCGTTAACCGCCCGCTTTCTGCCGAGAGCTACAAGGCCATCAAGGCCGGCATCGTCGACTATCTCAACGAGCGTGATGTGTTCGTCACCCGCGGCATGGCCGGCGCCGACCGCAACCACACGCGTCGCCTGCTCGTCGCCTGCGAGCGCGCCAGCCAGGCGCTCTTTATTAAGCAAATGCTCGCCCGTCCGCTCGCCCGCGAAATCGCGCGCACCGGCGAGCCGGACTTCTGCGTGCTCGCCGCACCCGGGTACCAGTGCGACCCTGCCATCAAGGGCCTCAACTCTAGCGCCGCCGTGGTCATCAACTTTCAGGAACGCGTGATTCTGGTCGCCGGCACCGGCTACTCCGGTGAGATCAAAAAGTCGATCTTTAGCGTCATGAACTATCTGCTGCCCGTCGAGGACGACGTGCTGCCCATGCATTGCTCGGCCAGCATGGATCCCGTCACGCACGAGACTGCCGTGTTCTTTGGCCTGTCCGGCACCGGCAAGACCACGCTTTCTGCCAACCCCACGTGCCTGCTGATCGGCGACGACGAGCACGGCTGGTCCGACATGGGCATCTTTAACATCGAGGGCGGCTGCTACGCAAAATGCGAGGGCCTGGACGCCTTCCACGAGCCCGAGATCTTTAACGCCGTCCGTTTTGGCGCCATCTGCGAAAACGTGGTGCTCGACGAGAACCGTAAGCCCAACTACGACGACGTCTCGATCACGCATAACACGCGCGTGGCCTACCCCGTGGAGCACATTCCTAACGCGTGGACCAAGGGCATGGGCACCACCCCGAGCGTCGTGCTCTTCCTGACCTGCGACGCCTTTGGTGTGCTGCCGCCCATCTCG
>JAIHTM010000271.1 GCA_022713905.1 Collinsella sp. | reverse complement strand
ATCATATACTTGGCACGATCGGCAACCTCGGGATCGATGCCCGCCACATAGGGCAGGTAATTGTGCTCGGCAACCAACGGATAGTACTCGAGTTTGGCATCGGCGATTTTGGCGCCCGCCTCGAAGACCGGGTAGCACGGATCGGGCACCAGGATAGTATCGCCCGGATCGAGCAGGGCCAGGCCCAAATGACCCACGCCCTCCTGCGTGCCGTTGCACGACTGCACCATGGACGGCGTAATGCCCGAAACGCCGAAGCGGCGCTCATAGTAATCGCACACGGCTTGCTTGAGCTCGGGCAGGTCGCGCAGGGCATACTTCCACATCTCGGGATCTTGGGCTGCTTGCGTGAGCGCCTCGACCACGTGGTTGTACGGCTTAAAGTCGGGCGTTCCCACGCTCATGTTGTAAATGGTCTTGCCCTGAGCCTTCAGCGCAAGCAGTTTGTTGTTGAGCGAGGCGAAGACCTCCGCGCCAAAGCGGTCGAGACGCTGCGATGCCTGCATGGTGCCACCTTTCGATATGAAAAACGCGGCGCTCCGACAAGAGCGCCGCGCGATACGGGCCATCAGATTGCAAAAGTGTAACGCTTACAAACCCCGTATTGGTTCAATTTGGCCAACCTTAGTCAATTGCATTGAGCGCGTCGATCTGCGCAAGCCACAAACGCGAGCTGGCGTCACTCGGCATACGCCAATCGCCGCGCGGGCTGAGCGTCACCGAGCCCACCTTGGGACCATCGGGCAGGCAGCTGCGCTTAAACTGCTGGGCAAAGAAGCGACGATAGAACGTACGCAGCCACGTGTGGATGGTAGCCTCGTCGTAGACGCCCTCGAAGCTCTTGAGCGCCATGCGGTAGATCTTGCCCGGCTCAAAGCCAAAACGCAGCAGGTAATAGAGGAAGTAATCGTGCAGCTCGTACGGCCCCACCAAATCCTCGGTCTTCTGTGCAATCTCGCCGTCGCCCGTGGGCGGCAGAAGCTCGGGGGACACCGGCGTGTCAAGGATATCGAGCAAAACCTCGGCAATACGCCCGCCAAAGACATCAGCCGCATAACGCACCAGATGGCGCACAAGCGTCTTGGGCACGCTCGCGTTGACGGCGTACATGCTCATGTGGTCGCCGTTATAGGTAGCCCAGCCGAGCGCCAGCTCCGACAGGTCGCCCGTGCCGATGACAAAACCGCCAGCCTGGTTGGCCAGATCCATCAGAATCTGCGTACGCTCGCGGGCCTGGCTGTTCTCGTAGGTCACATCCTGCACGGCCGGATCGTGCTCAATGTCCTTGAAGTGCTGCTCCACGGCCGCGTGGATCGAAACCTCGCGGAAGCTCACGCCCAGGTCGCGGGCAAGCGACTCGGCATTGGACTTGGTGCGATGCGTCGTGCCAAAACCTGGCATGGAGACCGCCGTGATACCGGTGCGCGGCAGCCCCAGTGCATCGAAGGCACGCACGGTCACAAGCAGCGCCAGCGTGGAGTCCAGGCCGCCCGAAAGACCGATGACTGCAGCCTTGGTACCCGTGTGGGCAAGGCGGGTCTTGAGGCCAGCAGTCTGCAGGTCGAGGATGGTCTCGCAGCGCTCGGCCAGGTCGCCGTGGTCGGCCGGCACAAAAGGCGCGCGAGGGAAAACGCGGTCGATATCGCAGGCATCGCGCAGGACAGGCTCTTTGGCCAGCACGCCCTCAAACGAAAACTCAACGGTCGTGGCCTCCGGCGCATCGTCCGCGCGCGTCCACGTCGTCGAGCGACGGCGCTCGGCAACCAGACGGTCAAGATCGACATCGGCCACCGCCATCTCGCAGGTGAGGAGCTTCGTGGCGGCGAGCTTAGATCCGTTTTCGTAGACGAGGTTCTCGCCCGCAAAGACCATGTCGGTCGTGGACTCGCCCTCGCTCGCATCCGCGTAGGCATAGGCGCAGTACAGGCGCGCGCTTTGATTAGAGATAAGGCTGCGGCGGTAATCTGCCTTACCGATGATCTCGTCGGAAGCGGAGGGGTTGAGAATCACCGTCGCACCGGCAAGCGCCATCTCGGTCGAGGGCGGCGCAGGTACCCACAGGTCCTCACAGACCTCGACGCCCAGCACTAAATCCTCGGCACCCTCATCACAGCAGCGGTAGACAAGCCCCGAACCCAGCGGAACCGGACCCTGACCGGCAAACTCGACCCATACGGGATCTGCGGGCGCCGGAGCAAACCAGCGGCGCTCGTAGAACTCGCCATAGTTGGGCAGATACTTCTTGGCCGTAAGACCCAAAAGCTCGCCCGCGCAGCACACGGCGGCGCAGTTGTAGATATTCTCGGCAACCGCAACGGGAAGACCGATGGTAAAGACAATCGGCAGCTCACGAGTCACATCGAGGATATGCACCAAAGCAGCCTCGCAGGCATGCAGTAATGTGCGGTTATGGAACAGATCGGCCGCGGTATAGCCGCACAAGTTAAGCTCGGGCAGCACCAGAGCACGAACGCCGCGCTCGGCAGCCTCGCGAACAGCCGCCAACGCAACCTCGGCATTGCCCTCGACATCGGCAACGCGAATCTGCGGCGACGCCGCCGCCACACGCAAAAAGCCATCAGACTGAGAAAGGTGAAGATTCATAAGAATGCTCCCGTGCGTAGACGCCATTCACAACAATTAGCAAGCCCTATTGTAGTTCAACCGCCGGGTGTAACCGCATCCCACTAACTCGGTGAGCTATTGATGAGTTGATGGTATCTGTTAAATGTCACGTACGATTCACATCTGATGGGTACCCTGATGGCTGCATGAAACGAAGCAGATTTACACCGGGAGGGCCCCGTATGACAACCAAGTACACCGACGCGCCGCGCACGCGCGTCATGACACCGGCCGCGCTCAACAACGGCGTTCACGAAAACCATTCCATCGGACAAACCATGGCCATCGCGCCCAAAAAGGGCCTGTTCGACGACATTTCCATTCCCCAGATCATCGCCGGCGCCGCAGCTGCCGCCACAAGCGTCGCGCTTGCTTCCAAAATCGGTATCGCTGGTTCAGTAATTGGTGCCGCCGTGAGCTCGGTCATCACCGTTGTATCCTCGCAGGTCTACCGCCACTTTATCTCTGCCAGCGCCGAAGCCCTCAAAGGCACGCACGCCGCCGTCGACTACCCCGCCGGCGCCTATGAGCCCGTTGAGTTTAATGCCGAGGAGCACCTGGGCGGCGCCGCGACTACGCAGGAGATGCGTCAGATTGCGGGGCGCGCGACCACGGCGCGCGTCGCTCCCGACAGCCTGCGCGCCAAGGCGGCGGCAGAGCGCAGCCAGACGCAAAAGAAGGTCATCGTCTTCTCGATCGCCATCGCCATCGTCGCGGTCATCGCCTGCGCCGGCGCCATCCTTATC
>JAIHTM010000270.1 GCA_022713905.1 Collinsella sp. | reverse complement strand
GTGCGGGGGCGGGCGCCGGAGCCGGCTGCGGGGCGGCCTGCTGCTGTGCCTGGCCGGCGGCGAACAGCTGGCTGGCATTCATGCCGCCCATGCCGCCTGCCATGCCCATGCCCATAAAGCCCGCCATCGCGCCGTTGGGGTTGGCGGCTGCCGCGCGCATTGCGTCGCTCTGGGCGCTGGCAATGTTGGCTGCCGCCATAGTGGGATCGCGCATGACCGCGGCTTTCTGCAGGTCCTTGATCATCTGCTCGTCCTCTTGCGAGGCGGCGATGGAGTTGACGCCAAAGCTCACGATTTCGACGCCACGCAGGTCACGCCAGTCGGCAGAGAGGACCTCGTTGAGCGCACGGGCGAGCTCGGTGGTGTGGCCGGGGATGGCGCTGTAGCGGATGCCCATCTCCGAAATCTTGGCAAAGGCGGGCTGCAGGGCGGTGAGCAGCTCGGACTTAAGCTGGCTGTCGATCTTGTCGCGCGTATAGCTATCGGTCACGTTGCCGCACACGTTGGTGTAGAACAGCAGCGGGTTGGTGATGCGATACGAATACTCGCCGTTGCAGCGCACGGAGATGTCGACGTCCAGGCCAATGTTGTTATCGACCACGCGGAAGGGCACGGGCGAGGCGGTGCCGTACTTGTTGCCGATGATCTCCTTGGTGTTGATGAAGTAGACGCGCTGGTCTTTGCCCGCGTCGCCGCCAAAGGTAAAGCGGCTGCCGATATTGGCGAAGGTCTCCTTGATGGAGTCGCCCAGGTTGCCGCTAAAGACGCTCGGCTCGCTGCCGGAATCGAAGACGAACTCACCGGGCTCCAGCGCGACTTCGATGATCTTGCCGTTTTGCACCACGAGCATGCCCTGGCCGTCGTTGACGGCGATGACCGAGCCGTTGGAGATGACGTTGTCCTCGCCGCGCGTGTTGGAGCTGCGGCCACCGGTGCGTTTGCTGCCCTTGCAGGCCAAGACGTCAGCAGGCATCGATTCGCAATAGATAAATTCCTTCCACTGGTCGGCCATGACGCCGCCGGCAGCTCCCAATCCAGCTTTCAAGAGTCCCATGGTAATCTTCCTTTCTCGTCAAAGGCCGGGTGGTATTGGTTGGATTGCTTAGTCGTCCTTGTCGTCTTTCATGACAACGGTGGTCTCGGTGTGGCTGAAGGTGTCGTGCTTCTCGGTCAGGTCGAGCTCGCCGCAGTAGCAATCGGCGTGGGTGGCCTCGTTGGCCGTCTTGAGCTGGCCCACCAGCAGCACGTCCGCGATGATTACGATGATCAGCGGCGCGACGATGTTGATGAGGATACCCTCGACATCAAAGGTGAGGTAGTCCGGATTGAAGGCGTTCTCACCCATAAAGAGAATCTGGGAGAGGACAAACCCGATCACAAAGAACAGCACCGAGGCGATGACGAGCTTGGGCTTGGAGCAGGGGAGCTCGCCGACCATGCGGCCGGTCTGACCGTTCATGGCAAACAGGTAACTCTTGCCGTTCCACGAGGTGGAGAGCATCCAGACGGGGAACAGGGCGTAGTCGCTGTCTTCCCAGGTGTAGTCGAGCTGCTTGCTTTCGACCGTGGCGTCGTCATATTCGTCGACGACGGTCTCGCGCAGGGCCGAGATCGTGCTCTCCTCCATGCGGCGCTCGGCACGGGCCTTGCAAGTCTCGCAGTCCTCGTCGTAGCGGTTGGCGATGTAGCCGGGCATGTAGGCGACCGAGAACGGGCGCAACGCGTCGTAGTCAAACGGTTCGATGGCGTCCATGTGGCCGTCGGGCATCTTGGACGATCCGTCGACGGGCACGCGCTCAAACGAGATATTGCCTTTGCGGTAGGCATCGTAGTGGTCGGTGGTCGTGACGGTACGGTCGGATTCCTCGGTCACGGTCTCGTTGGTTGCGTCAAAGTGCACTTCGCCGTCCACGCGGGCGCCGTAGAGCCAAAACGGCACGTAGACGCCTTGGACTTCGTCGATGTGGTTGCCGGTGACAAAGCTCTTGGGCAGCAGGATCTTGCCCTTGTAGTGCTCCTTGAGCGCGGCCAAGACATCGTCGCGCCCGAGCTTAAACGGAATCACCAGGTCGGGGGAGAAGTCGCCCGAGAGCTGACCAGGTGCCACGGCGGGGTTGCCACAGTACGGGCAGGTGGAGACGGCGACGGTGCCGTCCGAGATCAGCTCGGCGCCACACGACGAGCAGATATAGCCGGCGTTTTGGGCCAGTTCCTGCACCGCATCGTCGGATGCGGGCTTGGATGCTGCGGCCGCCGCATCGGCTTTGGCATCTGCCTTGTCCTGGCGCTCGCGATAGAGAGCCTCGACCTCTTCGACTTCAAAGCGCGAGTCGCAGTAGTCGCAGACAAGCTTTTGCTCGGCGCTGGCAAAATGCAGCGGGCCGCCACAGGCAGGGCACTGATAGTTAACGCTTTCGAAGGCCATGATCGGTCCTTTCCGTGCCGAGGGCTATGCGCCGATGGCGCCGCCGCAGTATTCGCAGCGCCCACTGGCATCGGGAATGGTGGTGGCGCCGCAGAAGGGGCAGGTCGCCGCGGTCTTGGGGGCCTTGGCGGCAACGACGCTATCGCGCGTCTCCTGACGCAGCTGCACCAGCGCGTCGCGAACCTCGGTTGCCTGACGTTTGGCCTCGCGGTACTCGATGGATCCGCGCTGCTCGATGGTGGAGTCGTTCACGCGCAGGTCAATCTCGGTAAAGTACGGCGTGTTGACGTGGATGGTCAGATTGAAGTCGTAATCCAGGTCGTAGCGCGGCGGGTCATAACTCTCACGCTCGCCGTCCTTGGTCTCACGATAGATCTCGGTGCGGTGCTCATCGATGTCCATGTCGCAGCCGAGTACCTGAGAGAACTCGATGATGTCGGGGTTGGCGTCACGCCAGCGCGTCTGCGAAGTAATGATCAGCAGGCCCGCGTCCTCGTCGAGCATAATATTGGTGCGCCCGGCCGAGAGCGTGCGCGTGGGGTTGAACGATGCCAGGCGCTCGGCATTGGCCTCGCGATAGGCGAGCTGCTCGCGAATGTCGTCCGCGGTGCTAGAGCGATAGCCTCCAAAGAAGGGAGAGAGCTTGCCGACGCACTCTTTGCACAGGTAGCCTTCGTTGATCTTGGTCTTACCTAGAAGTCCCAGCTCGGTACCGCAAATCGCGCACTCTTTCTTCTCGAACATCTTGTCAAAGAAGCCCATGGTTGCCTCCCATCAACAGGTAGCGTGTGCCACTTTTGATGATGGGGGAGCGCACGATCTTTCACGATACCCAGACGGCTCAAGAGGTCTCCACAACTGGGACACATGGCCCATTTTTCATCCCCAAATAACTTGCGGGGTAGCGCGCAGAGATGTGGTGTAAGAGGCGGGGCATGCCCCGCCTCTTCTCTTTCTTGAAAGGGAGGGGACACCGCCTAGAATTCGTCGTTGGAGTAA
>JAIHTM010000269.1 GCA_022713905.1 Collinsella sp. | reverse complement strand
CGCCGCCCGCGTGCGTATTCTCGCTGGCGGCGTCGACCGGTCGGCGTACGCGGAAGTTGAGCTTGGTGAGTGCCACAGCCGTAATGCGTCCCGGCAGCGCGTAGCCCGCAATGCCGGCAGGGGAGACCGTGAGCTGGCAACCCACGCGCTGGGCGCCCGCCTCGGCATCCGCGCCACCGCCCAGCGCGTACACCGCCGCAGCCGTGCCAGCCCTCTCTGACTCACTCGTTACGTTGTCGACCAGGTCGTGCACGTGCAACACGTTGCCGCAGGCAAAGATGCCCGGCACGCCCGTCTGCAGGCTCTGGTCAACCACGGCGCCGCGCGTGCGCGGGTCAAGCTCTACGCCTGCGGCAACCGAAAGCTCGTTCTCGGGAATCAAGCCCACCGAAAGCAGCAGTGTGTCACACGGAACAATGCGCTCGGTCCCCGGAATTGGCGCCAGGTGATCGTCGACCTGGCTTACCTCGACGGCCTCCACGCGGTCGTGCCCGATCACGCGTGTGACGGTGGTGGACAGGTGCAGCGGAATTCCAAAGTCGTCCAGGCAGTTCTTGACGTTGCGGCGCAGACCGTTGGCGTACGGCATGAGCTCGTACACGCCCTCGACCGAAATTCCCTCGAGCGTACAGCGGCGCGCCATGATCAGCCCGATGTCGCCCGAGCCCAAAATGACGGCGCGCGAGCCGGGCTTGAGGTTTTCGATATTGATGTATCGCTGCGCCAGGCCGGCCGTAAATACGCCGGCGGGGCGGCTGCCGGGGATCTTGATCTCGCTGCGCGTGCGCTCGCGGCATCCCATGGCAAGGACGACCGCGCGTCCGGTGAGCTGCAGCATGCCGGTACGGCTCATGAGCGTGATGGTATGGACTGCGGCATCTCCCGTGCCCTCGTCCGTGCCCGGGTCGCTCACACACGCGCCTTCGCCCGAATCGATCCCAAGCACCATGCTGCCCAGGAATAGCGCAATATCGGACGCGCGCACCTGGTCGATAAAGCGTTGGGCGTACTCGGGGCCGGTGAGTTCCTGCTTAAAGTGCGAAAGGCCAAAACCGGGGTGGATGCATTGGCGCAGGATACCGCCCAGATGCTGCTCGCGCTCCACGATGGCCGCGTGGGCGCCGGCCTTATGTGCGGCAAGCGCAGCCGCCATGCCAGCAGGTCCACCGCCGATAACGACCACGTCGAAGGCCTGCGTCGATACCGACGCTACAGCTCCAGCCTCCGCGCGTCCGTCGCGCATATCAAACGTCGCCATCCTAGCGCACCCCCTTCAGCGGTCCCTCGACCAACCAAGATCCGGCATCCTCCAACAACACCTCGCTGGGGTCGCAGCCCAGTTCGCGCGCCAGGATCGCTACCACGCGGCTCTGGCAAAAGCCGCTCTGGCACCGACCCATGCCGGCACGACAGCGGCGCTTGACGCCCTCGACCGAAACCGCGCCCGGGCGGCGTTGGATCGCGGCCACGATCTCGGCCTCGGGCACTGTCTCGCAGCGGCAGACGATTTGTCCCCACGCGGGGTCGGACTCAATGAGCTCTTCCTTGCGCGCAAGCGGGGCGCGGTCAAAGTCGTCCGGCGCGCGGCGGATGGGATCCCAGTCGCCGCGTTCGCGTAGGGTCACGCCGGCATCGCGTAGCACCTGCTCCATGCGCTCGGCAATGGCCGGCGCGCTCGCCACGCCCGGCGACTGAATGCCCGCCGCCTGGAACAGTCCCGGCACCACGGCCGACTGCCCAATAAAGAAGTCGTTCGTTCCCTTAATGACCGGGCGACCGCCGGCAAACGCGCGCACCACGCGACGCGTGTCCAGGTCGGGCACCAGCTTGCGCGCGCCGTCCAGCAGCGCGTTGACGTCGCCCGCATAGGTTTGCGTGTCGCCCGGCTCGCGCACGGCGGCCGTCGCGGTAATCACGGTGTTGCCGTGCACGGTGCCCGTGACGATAACGCCCTTGGACACCGGCGTGGGCACGGGGTAGAGCGGCATGAGCGCGCGCGGCTCTTTGTCCAGCACCACAATATTGCCCTGGCGCCAAACCATCTGGAACTCCTCGGCGCCCGCCATATGCGAGATGTCCGCGGCTCCGTTGCCTGCGGCGTTGATCAGGTAATGGCAGTGCACGTCGCCGGCGGGCGTCGCCAGCGTAAAGCGCGCGACTCCGTCATCCGAGCCAGCAACTTTAATGGCCTCCACTGGCGCAGACCGCATAAACGTCACGCCGTTGGCGACCGCGTTCTCCAACGCGGCGATGGCGACCTCAAACGGGTCGACGTAACCGGTCGAAGGGCACCACAACGCGTACGTCGCCTTAGCACTCGCGCGCGGCTCCAGCTTGTGGATGCGCTCGGGGCCAATGATCGCCAGTTCGGGAACGCCGTTGGCCAGGCCATTCTGGCGCAGCTTCTCCAGGTGTGCGCGGTCTTCGTCGTTGAAACCCAGCACCATCGACCCGGTGCGGCGGAACAAAAATCCCAGCTCCTGGGCCCACGTGCTATATAGCTCGCAACCGCGGGCGTTGACCTGCGCCTTTACCGTGCCCGGAGCCGGATCGTAGCCTGCGTGCACCAGGCCGCCGTTGGCCTTCGAGGCGCCCAGCGCGATGTCGTTGGCCGCCTCGACCACGCAAATGGACAAGTCATAGCGCGCGAGCTGCCGCGCGATGGCGCACCCGGTGATGCCCGCGCCCACAATCGCGATATCAAACGTTTCTGCCACGGTGCCTCCCAGACAAGTTGACAGGCTGTCAATAGGACTATCCTACGGTCTGCACACCCCCAGCGCAGCGGCAATGCGGCGAATAGCCCCGCTGCATCCGCCAACGGCAGTCGAAGGTGCTCCGTGTTGTCGATGGCCTCGTCTGTCACCTTCGGTTTCGGAAGTTTGTCTCGTTCTGTAACAGTAAGCAGAAGAACTGGGTTCTAGATGTTACAGATCGAGATGTTTGCCAGACGGACCCTCCGTTTGTCTTGATTTGTAACAGTAAGAGGGGGAAATCGGGCCTACGTGTTACAGATTGAGATTCAAAGTCAGGGAGAGATCTTCTGTCTTGATCTGTAACATCTAGGGACCGTTTTGGGGTCTAGATGTTACAGATTTAGATGAACCTATCAGTCGGTTTCGAATGTCTCGATCTGTAACAGTTAGACCTGTTTTTGACCAGTTGTTGTTACAGATTGAGATTTAAGTCGGGGAGAGACTGGTTTGTCTAAATCTGTAACATCTGGGACTGTCTTTGCCGAGTAACTGTTACAGATTGAGACATTCGGCCTGGACGTTTTCTTTTGTCTAAATCTGTAACAGTTAGCCGATGATTTGGGTTGCAGATGTTACAGATCAAGACAAATCTTCCGACGGATTTTGAATGTCTCGATCTGTAACAGTAAGAGGGGGTTTGGGGCCCAAGATGTTACAGATCGAGATTTAAGT
>JAIHTM010000268.1 GCA_022713905.1 Collinsella sp. | reverse complement strand
GATCGCTGCCGTGTGCACGGGATTGATGGCGGTACTTTGCATTGCGATGCTGTGGGCCATGTCGCATGTGGGACAATAGCGGACGGTTGGGTGCTGACATAAACGGCGCTCACGTATTCGTTTTGCTTGTTAAGGAGTACCCATGGGCGTCGTCGATCCCTTTTCTGTTGCTCGGGCCGCGGGGCTTGAGCTGACCGGGAAGTCCGAGGGCCTCACGCTCACCGACGGCACGATGGAGCTGCGTGCCGATTTTGGCCGCATGCTGCCGCGACTCAAGCAAGGCCGTCTGCAGCAAGAGCTGTTGGTGAAGGCTGCGCGCACAAAGGGCATCGAGCGACCATGGGCGATTGACGCTACGGCAGGCTTTGGCGAGGATTCGCTGCTGCTGGCGGCCGCGGGCTTTACCGTCGATCTGTATGAGCAGGATTGCGTGATCGCGGCGCTCCTCAAGGATGCCTTGGATCGCGCGGCAGATGATCCGGCGCTTGCGGTTGCCGTGTCGCGTATGCGCTTACATGCGGGCGAGGACAGCATTGCCGGCCTTCGCCATACAGCTGAGCTGATCGGGCAGGGCGAGCTCGCGGCTCCCGACGTGGTGTATCTGGACCCCATGTTTCCCGAGCGCACCAAGAGCGCGGCGGTGAAAAAGAAGTTCCAACTCTTGCACCATCTGGAACAGCCGTGCGCCGATGAGGAGACGCTGGTCGAAGCTGCGCTTGCGGTGCATCCGCGCAAGGTCGTTATCAAACGGCCGGTAAAGGGGCCACTGCTCGCCGGCGTTAAGCCGAGCTATCAACTTGCGGGCAAGGCCGTTCGCTACGATGTGTTGGTGCCGCCGCGCCCGTAGCTTGCGTGCGATGGCTGGCGCTCCGTCAATGCCGTGCCGATGCGGCGCCTATTTCCAAGGGTGCGATGTCAGGTGCCATCCACCGCAGTATTCGCATTTGTAGCAGGCCAAACCGCGCCGACCGCGGTTTTCGCAGTCGGCCATAACGGCCTCGGCCTCGGCGCGCGTGTCGTAACGGTTTTTGCGCTCGCACGACTTGTAACGCCAGGCTTCATCGCGCTTGGCGTCCAGGGCGTCGCGGCGCTCGTCTTCGCGCGCAAACAGGTCGCCCATATCGCCGCCCGTGGCAGCGCCCAAAAACTCGCTTTTGGCTTTTGACCAAGCGGCTCGCTTTTTGCTCCCCATCTGCTTCGTGCCCCTCTCCAAACGCTGGTATCATTGCCCAATCAAAGTGATACCAATAAACGTGAGGTCGCCGCGTGATGATCAGAAAAACCCTCGATACCGACATTCCCGCCGTCATGGCTATCTATGACGCGGCCCGCGCCTTTATGCGCGCACATGGCAACGCCACGCAGTGGCCCGAGGGCACGCCTTCGGCCGAGCAACTGGCTGCCGATATCGCCGCCGGTGGCAGCTATGTGTGCGAAGTCGACGGCCGCGTGGTGGCGACGTTTGCCTTTTTACCGGGCCCGGACGAGTGCTATGGCGTAATTGAGGACGGGCGATGGCGCAGCGACACTCCGTACGCCGTGCTGCACCGTGTGGCGTCCGACGGCACCACGCATGGCGTTGCGGCCGCGATGTTTGCCTTTGCCAAGGAACGTATCGACCATCTGCGTATCGACACGCACCAAGACAACCTGCCTATGCGGGGCGCCATCGCCAAGGCCGGGTTTAAGCGCGCCGGTATCGTATATGTGTCGGACGGTACGCCGCGCGTCGCGTTTGATTGGCTGCGCGAGGCATAAAGGCCGAGTCACATACCAGCGTTTCACCGAAATGAAAATGGCCCCGAGTGGGGCCATTTTTGGTAAAACGCGTTGTTGTGGGGCTCGCGTTGTTATCGCCCCAGATGAGCCCGGGCAGACAAAAAGGGGAGGTGCCGGCTTTCGCAAGGCGCGAACCTACGAAAATCGCCGCGCGGCAACGCGGGGCGATGAGCTCGGTCGGGGGATAGGGCCCGCTTCGCCCGCCGGCCCGTAAATTGTATCATCCAGTGTGGAACGAGGACGCCCGTTGCCGCGTGCGATGGGCTTGCAATAAGAGGAGAGCCATGTCGAAGCAAGCGGTCGTTGGAATCTTGGCGCATGTCGATGCCGGCAAGACCACGCTGGCCGAGGCCATGCTGTTCAACGCGGGTCGCATTCGCAAGCGCGGCCGCGTGGACGATGGTGATTCGCATCTGGATACGAACGAGATTGAGCGCGAGCGTGGCATTACGATCTTCTCGTCGCAGGCCGTACTCGACCACGGCGATACCCACGTCATGCTCGTGGATGCGCCGGGGCATGTCGATTTTTCTGCCGAGGCGGAGCGCACGCTGCGCGCACTCGACTATGCGATTTTGGTTGTGGGCGCCAACGATGGCGTGCAAGGGCACACCGAAACCCTGTGGCGCCTGCTTGCGCGCTATGACATTCCGACGTTCATCTATATCAACAAAATCGATTTGGAGAATCCCGGCCGCGATGTTTTGCTGGCACAGCTTGGGCAGCGTCTTTCCGAAGGCTGCCTGGATGCCAACGAACTGCTGACGGGTGGTGGCGTTCAGGAAGACGCTGCTGCGTTGGACGAGGCGGCGCTCGAGGAGTTTCTTGAAGCGGGTGAGCTTTCCGTCGCAACGCTGTCGCGTATGGTTGCCGAGCGCAAGCTCTTTCCCTGTTTTGCCGGCTCGGCGCTCAAGGACCAGGGCGTGGACGAGCTGCTGGATGGTATATGCGCTCTGATGCGTGAACAGGCATGGCTTCCGGAGTTTGCCGCGCGCGTCTATCGTGTCAGCCGCGGGGATCGCGGTGAGCGCTTGGCTTGGGTTAAAGTGACCGGCGGCACGCTGCATGCCAAGCAGATGATTAACGGACGTTCCGGTGCCGAGGCATGGGAGCAAAAGGTCGACCAGGTGCGTATCTATAACGGCGAGAAATACGAGCTTGCCCAGGAAGTTGCCGCTGGCGGCATCTGCACCGTGACGGGTCTTGCGCACGTTCGCCCGGGTGATGCCCTGGGCGCGGAGCCCGCGGGCGATACGCCCGTCATTGCGCCGGTCCTCACCTATACGGTGCTTCCGGGCGAACACGATGTCCACGCGGTGTTCAAAGCGCTGACTGAGTTGGCGGACGAAGATCCCATGCTCGGCGTAAGCTGGAACACGCATCTTGAACAAATACATCTGCAGCTCATGGGAGCGGTGCAGCTCGAGGTCGTGCAGCGCGTGCTGGCCGATCGTTTTGGCCTTGCGGTTGAGTTTGAGCCCGGCGGCATCCTCTATAAGGAGACCATTTCGCAGCCGGTCGAGGGCGTGGGCCACTTTGAGCCGCTGCGCCACTATGCCGAGGTACATCTGCGCTTGGAGCCGTTGTCGGCGGGCTCGGGCGTGCAGTTTGGCACCGTGACCTCGACCGACGAGCTCGATCTTAACTGGC
>JAIHTM010000012.1 GCA_022713905.1 Collinsella sp. | reverse complement strand
GTATTTCACCGCAACTTATTGAAGGTGGACCGCGAACGATTTCGCTATCGGGAGTCTGCGTAGGGTTTTATTGTCGGAATGCCGTAACCGCGCATCATGGCACCGAACGATTCTACGTCGTAGGTGTCCGAGAGTTTGAAATGAATGACGTTGTGGCCCATGGCGCGAAGGTTCGCGTCGCGCATGAGGGCCGCTCGATACGTTTTTGCCGCCGCCCGCTCTGGATCATTTTGAGCCTCGTCTTCAAACTTGCCTAGCCCATGCAGCTCTGCCAGCGTCCATGAGCCGTCTGGCATCTGCCAGCCATAATCTGCTAGATAATAGCCAGCGTTTCCCGGTCGCGTTATCTCAACTTGAAGCTCGGGCGCGGCAACCCCAGCGAGAATCATCGCTGCTCTCGCCTCAGACTCGCCGCCATTGTCTGACCTGCCGTCCATATACTCAAAAACGTCAAAAGCACGCGCGATGCCATGCAGCCCTCGACAATTTGCCTGCGCATATGCTCGCAGCTCTTCGCGTTCGACATCGTACTCACGGGCCAAGCCATCGACATAACCCAGCGCATAGCGAAAGGCGCTCGATCGCGCGATATCAACAACCGTTCGACACGGATCCGTCAGTGTAAACAGACCAAGCCGCCACACTTCGCCCGGGCGCCAGCGCTTGTATTCAACGAACTCATACGTATCACGCCTTGTAGACCGTGGCAGCAGCACTTGCACTTTATCCAGAAGCGTATACGCCGAGCCGATGCCGTAGAGCAACGCTGCTGTCGCTCCGCAAAACACAGCATCCGGTTCAACGACCGCAATAGCGGATGCCAGCTGAAAGATACGATCTTCAACCCCAAGATTATTCCAATAGACCGGATCCGCATACACATGGTTGTAAAGACGAAGCATGAGCTCTTCCTGCATAAGCTCGCGCGCACGGCGTTCATCCCAAGGATCAATTGTTATAAGCAGCTGTCCATCTTGATGAATTCCAACGGCCGAGAATAGCATCCTTGCATAGGACTGCGGAAAATGTTTGCCTTTATCGAGCATGGCCAACCCCATAACCATCACGGCGGAGAGAATACCATTACGCTATCGCATGCTTCCGTCCGCAGGCCTTGCCAAAAGCTGACCAAAAGCTTGACATCGCAGGTCAGAGCTTCAAAAAATATTTCCACTCTCGGTAGACGGTCGCTACGATCCTCCCAACGGCATCAAAATCCAACCTTACAAATAGTTGCGGTGAAATACGGACTACATGGGCCATAAAAGCCGAAAAACAGTCCGTATTTCACCGCAACTTAGGTGGGGATGTGGGGTCCCCGGCACGTTTACGAAAACGGCTCTGATCCCAAAGGGAATCAGAGCCGTTAAGCTATCTTATGGAGCGGGCGACGGGAATCGAACCCGCGTCATCAGCTTGGAAGTGTTGCGACATTTTGCACTGTGCTGTCTTCCTGCGAAAACGCGGACGCTCTACCTGCTGTTTTTCCGTCTATTGCGTCTAAAAAAGCTATGTTTTATAGTTCAGTCAACGCCATTTTGCGACTATTTTGCGACCAAGATTGCGACCAAAAAGGAGAGACATGGATACCCTGCTACCTGCGGAAACGTTCGCCACCTATTCGCTAATCAAACACGACTATGTGCGCAAAGACGGCACGACCGACTACAAATGGAAAGCCCAGTACCCTTACAAGGACGAAAACGGCAAATGGAAGAAAAAGACCGTCACACTCAAGACCGAGGGACGCGACAACGGACGCTCAAAGCAGGTCGAAAAGGCGGCGAACCAAGAAGCCGAAGCAATCCGCCAACAGCTCAACGAGCAGGCTGTAAAAGACCCCCACAGCGGCGAGACGGTAGCCGAGTATTTCGGGAAGTACGTAGAGGAACGCGCAAACAGCATCGAGCGCTCATCAGCCAACGAGCTAAGGCGCATACTCAAAAGCTACATTGCGCCCAGCATCGGGAAAATCGAGCTGGACGAGCTGACCCCAGACGATGTGGCGGCATGGGTTACAAAGCTGGGCAAGAAGTACTCACCCGCCACGGTGAAGAAGTGCCTAACCAACCTGCGCTCTGCTATGCGGCAGGCGGTAGACCGCGACAGGCTCGTTAAAGACCCCACGCGCGGCGTTAAGAACCCCAAGCAGGCGCACAGGAACCCCAACGCCCTAGATGCAAAGGGACGCGCCAAGGTAGCGCAGTTCATCGCCCTAGACCCCGACAAGCCCCTAAATGTTGGGTTTGCCCTAGCAATGTATATGGGTTTGCGCGAGGGCGAGATATGCGGACTGACGTGGAAGTGCGTTGATCTGGACGAGGGAACCGTAAGCATCGAGCGCACCATAGGGCGTGACGGCTCAAAGTGGTACGTGAAGGAACCCAAGACGGGCGGCAGCAGGCGCGAGCTGTACGCCCCCTCCATCATCGCCGATATGCTCACGGCACGCCTAGCCAACGCCAAAGCCGAGTGCCTAGAGCTGGGCGTTCCGTTCGATGAAAACATGTACGTGACGGGCGGCGCTGACGGATCATTTATGCAACCCCACTATCTTTCGCATAGGTGGAGGATTGCGGCTGACGCTCTAGAGCTTATCGGTACGGAGGGAAACCGCCCAACGTTCCATGACCTGCGCCACACGTTCGCAACGGCGGCGGTTACGGCAGGCACGGATATTAAGACCGTGGCGAGCATGATGGGACACGCCAACGCAGCTATGACGCTAAACATATACGCGAGCGCCGACAGAGAAGCCAAGAAGCGCGGCGCGGCTGTGGTTGAGCAGGCGTACATGGCAGACGTTGCCCAGCACGCCAAGGACGGCTCAGTTATAGAGCTGAACAGGACGGGAACCGAGGACTAGGAAGGTAAGAGAAAGCCGTTTCGATGCTCAGCCGATTACCTGCTTGGCTTGACCGATGAACGCACGCCCATGGCGCTTGGAAGGGACAGAGGTTAATGGCCTTCCCAAACATGCGAGCGGAGCTAGAGCGTTCCGCAATCAGCTATCAACAATGCGCTGATCTTCTCGGGACTGATCTGGACAGCTTCAACTTGAAACTGGACGAGCAAGCACCTATGACCGTTGTGGAAGCCAAGCGCATCCGCGATGCTTTCTGCCAAGACTGCACACTGGATTACCTACTTGAAAGCGATAGCCCAGCCATATCAACCATCTAGCGCTATCGCAGAGCGGGAATAGAATATAGACAGGTCGGGGCGCTCGAAAGCCGAACGCCCCTTTTTCGTAACTCCCCGCACTGCAAACGGGAAATGTATACGCCGCCATTCTAGCGCATCGCTGGGACACGCGCGGTACTTGGAGGTCTAGCGCCCATGATAGACGAGCGCATGAAAGAGCAAATGGCAGATGCAATGGCTTTTCTGCCCAACGGCGCGGTCAAGACGGCGCTACAGGCTCTATTCAAGCATTACGGCGTATCGCAATCCAAGATAGCGAAACGAATAAGCATTGACGGCGGGACGCTAAGCAGGCGGCTAGACAAGCTAAAGGGTCTATCAGAGCGCGACCAAGAACGCATCTACCAAATACTGGAAGCCGTAGCCGAGATTAGCGCCACGCCGCCCAGATCGCCCAAGGATGTTTCCGAGCGGTTCATTTGCGAGCTGGAAGAAGCGAACACATTGGAGTCACCGACCACCCCGCGCGAGATAGCCGTTATGAATATCGCCCAGATGCTCGACAGCCTGACCGACAGCGACCTAAAGCTTGTAGAGCGGATGGTCGAAAGGTTGCAGGAACATGGCAACGGCTCATAGCGCCCATTAGTGCCCATATCTCAAATATGAACAGCCCATGTGTTTTCTGCCCCAATCGAAAATTGCAGTCATTGCACAATTCGTGCAACGTGGCAGTAGCCGCAGGGCCATAGCCGCCTAATACAATTCGCATCGCTTCTACAGAGGGCTATACGCGCCTATGGAAAATAAGGCGCTCAGCCGTTGCACCGAAAACGCAACGAAAGCCGCCCAGACGTGCGCGGCGGCGTTTCTCTCCTACGGGTATCTTTCGACTTGTAAGACCGTCCACAAGTGAAAGAGGTAAGAACATGGACGCTGATACCAAGACCACAGCCCGCCAAGAGAAAGCCCGCAGCGCCGAGACGCTAGAGGAAATCTTGAACTCTGACGCGCTCGTTCTGACCGTCAAGCAGGCGGCAACCCTGCTGGATTGCAGCGAACGTTCTGTTTGCCGAGCGTGCGAGCGCGGCATGATTAAAGCCGCCAAGGTTATGAGCATGTGGCGTATCAACAAGGCGGCACTGCTCGAATATATCGGCATCGACACAGCCGCCTAATGGCTCAGCTCCATGAAGTTTGAAACCGATGAGCCGTTTTCGAGGATGTTCGCAAAGTGGTATTGGCAGATTGCCGAAAACAATTTCAGCAAGAACGAAATGCTAATCATCATGGCGTTAGCGCAAAACTTGGAAGCCGATGAGAACGGCAGGCTATACGCTTGGCGATCACGTGAAGAGCTAGCGCGGCTAACTGGAATGACCACGGGCAGCGTATCGAGCGCGATTCATAGGCTAACCAAGCCGAACCCAGCCAAGGGGCGAAACATACGCGGGCTGGAACTGAAAAGCGCGGGACACAGAAACAAATGCTCAGTCTATTACGTTATGCCCGACACGCCGATTGAGGTTAAGTTGCTCGACAACAAGAACCCCCACAACGGAAAACCAAAGGCACGCAAGCGCAAGCGTACCGACACCGACCAAGCAGCCGAACCAGAGCGGGAACTAACGCCCGAAGAACTACTCAAGGAACTGGGGCTGTAAAGATATAGCACTTGAGCTAGACCAAAGCCGTATTAAAAGGTATAGCCGCAATCGCTAAACCAAACGGCTTAAAGGTATAGCGCTAATGGCTAAACCTATCGAGCTTAAAGGTGTAGCAGGAGGGCGCATTTAGGTATAGCCCCATAGCTACACCCATAAGAAGAGAAGAAGGGGGCTGCTATACGCCCACCGCTTATTTCGCGGTGGGACGATAGCACCCCTACTCCTACTTTCAAAAATAAAAAACCGTGCGACCACTACCGACCACTCATGACGGTGAATCGCGTGGGCGGTCTGGAAGTATCCGCGCGTGGCGCGAGAGGGGGCGATTCACCCGAATGGATGAGACGGAAAGGGAGCGATCACGTAGAGAAAAGTTCGCGTTTGACGATGATGTGTTCGAGCGGCTCACGGCTATGGGGATTACCGACCTGAAAACGCGAATGGATATAGCAGAGCATGAATGGTACCTGTTCACCCTGAATTGCGAGTACTACGAACAAGATCGGTTGAAAAGGTATATGGAACGCGAACGGCAGAGGGAAATCGAAAGGGAGTGTTTGCGTTTGATGGACGAAGAAGAAGCCGCGCGGCATGTCGAAACGCCCAACGCCGACCACGGTGAGAAGCAGGAAAGCGCCACCGACCACGACCTGCAACCCGAGGACGAGAAGCGGGGCGATGGAGGGGCAGAATTGGGAACGGACGCAACCGAGGGCGATGGGGATGAACCCGAGAGTGAAACGACCGAATCGCTCGACCTGCTACGGGAAATTGACGAAATGTTATCGGACGCGACAAGCATTATCGGAACGGCGGCGAAAAACGCCATACCCAGACTCAAGACGGGTATACCATCGCTGGATGAAAAGCTGGGCGGCGGTTTAGCTGCGGGCGTGCACATACTCATGGCACCGCCCAGTACGGGAAAGACGGCGCAATCCCTGTTCATATGCAAAAAGGCTATCAGTGATAAAGCAAACGACTGGGGAGACGAACAAGTTCTCTACTGGGGCTTGGACACGAGCGAACCAGACGTGCGGGCACGCTTGGCAAGTTGCGTATCGCTGCTAAAGGGAAAGGAACTTGGCATAGAGCCGTTTGCATACAAAGACGTTCCGAGCGATGAACTCATACGGCTAAACGAACTCAGAGAGGACGTTGAGCGCTACAGGAAGAACCCCACCAACCATGAGCGCGAATTGAGGGAGTGCAAAGAAGCTATTAAAGAGATCATGGGCGGCATCGTGGGCGATTACCTGAAAGCAGCCGATGAGGTTGAAAGGACGATGTTTAGGAGCAGCCCATGGTTTAGATTCATGAAACCGACCGACAGAACGCGCAATGAGATTAGCGAAATACTGGGCGAGGATTGTAGACCCAATGCCTGTGAAAACCATTCCCAGATGCTAGAGAACCTGCTGGAACTCAGACCGTACGTCTACGAGGACGATGGATACAAAGACATGGACACAGCCCGCGAGATGCTAAAGGACTATTGCTCCTATGAGGAGCTTGAAGAGAACCACCTTATAGGCAACCACCCGCAGGGCGATGAGGTCGAGCTGCTGCTTTCCTATCTGTACGCATGGGGCAACGTGCGCCTGTGCGTGGTTGACTTCTTGCAAAGGCTGAAAATCGCACCGAAAAACGGCAGCGGCGATGAATACCAGAAAACCGTCCAAATACTTGATCTGCTATCTAACGCAGCGATGGAATTGAAGATACCCATAATAGTAATTAGCAGTATGAGCGTAGAAGCCATACGCTCTAACAAGCCAAACATGATGAACGTAAACGGCAGCACGCGGCTTTCGTACGATGTGGAGACGATAACCGAGATGAGAGCGGAGCAAGGCGAGAAAAGCGCTAAAACGGTCACGCTGCACATAGTGAAAAACAAGAGCTATAAACCGTGCGCTTTGAAACTCAAATATTTGCCCGCGTACAACTGTTTTGGCAAGGTGAAGGAAGCGAAACAAGAGGACGCGGGCACGGCAAGGGAGGGGCGGTAACGGATCGCATCGAACCGCCCACGGACTACCATCCGCGTGTGCCCCATTCCTCTCTCCCCGACCATATTAGCGGGGCTGTAGCCCTGCGGATGAAACGCCCAAGGAGGTAGCGGGATGGAAGGAAACGCCAAAAAGGACGCTGGAAGCCCACCAAAGGGCAAGAAACGCCAAAACAAGGGCGGCACGACCGACAACCCGACCGCATACGACATAGTGAAGCGGGAAAACGGGCGCGGGGACGCGCAGAAGAGCGGCAAGCCATGGACGGACGAAGATAAGCGCTACCTGATAGCCCACGCCGCAGACGGGTACGTTTTCCTAGCAATGGCGATGGGCAGGACGGAGGGCGCGATAAGGTCGAAAGCCGATGAGATGGGCGTACGCATGACCATGCGCCCAAGGCTGGGCGGTCTGTGCCCCAACTGCGGGCGGCACAGGATGAGGGAAACCAGCACACGCGCGTACAACATGGGGCTGTGCCCAACGTGCTACGAGATCGTCAAGGCTGACGCTATGGCAGAGCGCGTGGACTTTATGAAAGCCCGCAGGCGCTACACGGCAAATAAGAGAGAGTGCCAAAGGGAGAAGGAGCGGGCGCGGAAGCAGAACCGAGAACCCTAGCAGAGCCAACCAGAAGCCCCAAAACGGCGCACAGCGCCGAACAGCAACCACGCAGCACAAGACCGAAACAAGGCGCTCAGAGCCGTCCACAATCACCGTGGGCGGCTTTTTTCATGGCACGGGAAAGGCGAAACCGACAGCACCGCAGGGCGCACGGGCAAGTGAAAAAAGGGGCGCTTGGACAGGGCTGGAACGGTCGCAATCAAAGCGCAATCGAATGGTATTTTGCGACTATTCATTGCGACTAAAAAAGCAGGCCAGAAGCTTTAATACCTCTGACCTGCGGTTTTTCTGGAGCGGGCGACGGGAATCGAACCCGCGTCATCAGCTTGGAAGGCTGGGGTTCTACCATTGAACTACGCCCGCAAGATATGGTCGGGACGACAGGATTTGAACCTGCGACATCCTGCTCCCAAAGCAGGCGCGCTACCAAACTGCGCCACGTCCCGAAGGTGTTGAGCAGCTAAGGTCTAAACCTTGCGTGTCCCAAAGCGAAGGAAATTATAGGGGAGACTCCCCGCCTGTGCAAGCGCAGAAACCCTAGCTCCTCGAATGTGCGACAAACTTGCTGTGGAGCAGACCGATCACAAACGCCACCACGGCAACCGGCGCCCACGCGGCTCCAATGTCCGCCAGCGGCAGCGCATCGAACGGCAGCCACGCACCCGCAAAGAACGCGTCTCGAACCGAGGTAATCACGCTCTGCACCGCGACAACGCCGCCGACCCAAACCCACACCTGCGGATGCGCGTCGCAAAAACCGTGCACCAGGCCCATAAGCACCAGCACGATGGCAACGGGATACAAGGCGTTGAGCATGGGCACCGAGAACATAAGGATCACGTCGAGGCCCACGTTGGAGAGTACGCACGAAAACGCCGCGAACACAAAGGCGAGAATCGCGAAGGGGCGGCGCATGGCCTCCTCGGAGGCCTCCGCTCCCCCCTCGATCACATACGTCTCGCAGAAGTAACGCGAGCAGCAGCTGATGAGGCCGATGCACACGTTCATGCAGGCGAGGAAGAAAATCGCAAATACCACAACCGTGCCGGCAAGGCCAAAGTGCATGGAGGCCGAACGAGCAAGAATTGCAGCGCCGTTGGTGGCGTCGGGCATCACGGTGCCGAGCTGCATACCGGCAAGCGCTAGGCCGCAGTAGATGATGGCCATGAGCACGCCGGCGATCACACCGGAACGCGAAATCTCGAAGGCCACGCGTTTGTCATTGGTAACACCCAACTCGTGGATGGTCTCGGCGATGATGATGCCGAAGGCGAGCGACGCAAGCAGGTCCATGGTCTGGTAGCCGGTCAAGAAGCCCTGCACGGCAGCACCGGCATCATAGGGAGCTTGCGGGGCGGCAGCCGGTCCCAGCGGCGAGATCACGGCGGCACCCACGACCAGCACGATGAGCGCAATGAGCGCGGGACCCGTAATGCGCCCGAGTACGCGCGTGATAACGCCCGGACGCAGCGTGAGCGCAAACGCGACGACAAAGAAGCCAACGGCAAACACCAGGCGAGCCGTGCCGAGTGAAACGCCCTCGGGCAGTAGCGGCACCAGCATCTCAAACGCCGTGGAACTCGTACGCGGAATGGCAAGGCACGGACCGATTGCCAGATATACTGCCGCAACAAAGAACTCGCCAAACTTGGGGTGCACGCGGCCGGCAAGCTCGCGCGCCGTTCCGGCAAGCGCCACGGCAATAAAGCCCATGACGGGCAGGCCGATGGCGGCGATGAGAAAGCCGAGCATGGCGACCGGCGTGGCAGAACCAGCCTGCAGCGCCAGCAGCGGCGGAATAATGAGGTTGCCGGCGCCAAAGAGCATCGAGAACAGCGCAATGCCGACGGTAACGACATGGTCGGAGCGCAAACCGCGCGGAGCGGATGAGGCCATATGCACACCTTTCGGGTCGAAACAAAAACGGGACGGGCAAAAGGCCCGTCCCGCAAGTATATACGCTCTAGCAGGCTAAATCGCGCAAAGCGTCAATCGCGGTGTCGACTTCCTCGTCCGTGTTGAAATACCCAAACGAGAAGCGGACGACGCCCTGGCGCTCGGTCCCCAGCGCGCGGTGCATGAGCGGAGCGCAATGGGCACCGGGGCGCGTCGCAATCCCCCACCCTTGCATGAGCGCGTCCGAAATCTCGGCAGAGTCGATATCGGCTACGTTGAGCGACACAATCGCAGAGCGCGCCTGCTGGTCAAAGGCACCGTAGAGCTTAATCCCCGGAATCTTGCGCACACCGGCAAGGAAGCGATCAGCGAGCGCACGCTCGTGGGCAGCAATCGCCTCGACCCCACCCTGGGCCTCGATAAAGTCGAGGCCGGCAGAAAGGCCCGCGATGCCGTGGCCGTTGAGCGTGCCCGCCTCAAGGCGCGTGGGCCACTCAAGCGGCTGCAGCGCATCGAAGCTGTGCACGCCCGTGCCGCCCATGGCCCACGGAGCCACGTCAATGCCCTCCGCCACGGCCAGGCCGCCGGTCCCCTGCGGACCCATGAGCCCCTTGTGGCCGGTAAAGCACACTATGTCGAGGCCCATGGCCTGCATATCGACACGCGCCGTACCGGCAGACTGCGAGGCATCGACGATCACCAGCGCACCGGCCGCATGGGCGATGGCCGCCACACGCACAATGTCGACAGCGTTGCCGGTCACGTTGGAGGCGTGCGTCACAACCACGGCACTCGTACCGGGCGTGACTAGCCGCTCGAGCTCGTCGTAGTCGAGCACACCGTTTGCGTCACAGCTCGCATGCTCAACGGTCACACCCCGCTCCGCTGCCAGGCGGTTGAGCGGACGCAGCACGGAGTTATGCTCGAGCACCGTGGTGACCACGCGGTCGCCGGGGCGCACCACGCCACAGATGGCGGTGTTGAGCGCCGCCGTAGAGTTGGGCGTAAAGCACACATGGTCCGCCCTCGGGCAACCCAAAAGGCGCGCGAGCTTGGCACGGCAACCGTGAATGGTACGAGCGGCGTCGAGGGCACCCGACGTGGCGCCGCGCCCGGCATTGCCGAGCGAGCACATCGCTTGCGTCACGGCATCGATGACCGCCTGCGGCTTGTGCATGGTCGTCGCCGCGTTATCCAGGTAGATCATCGCACGACCTCCCACATGTCGATCACCGTAAAGCCCTCGGTGGGAACGCCCGCCGCGGCGAGTTCGCCGCGCAGCAGCTCCTCATCGGCAGGCAACGCCTTCCACGCCAAACCGCAGCCGGCAGCGACCTCCCCGGGCACGGGAATCGTCCGCCCGGGAAGACCGCGCTCGATGCACAGGGATTCACAACCCATGGCGGCCGCCGTGGTAGGAAACGTGATGACAAGCGCCGGGCACTTCTCCCTCATGGCAACTCCAACCAATACGCTACGGGCGCACGACGCGCACGGCCTGCTCCATCTTCTCCACGATCACGTACATGTTGGTGACCTCGCCCACCGCAAGCTGGTCTTTAATGCCATAGTGGTCGAGGCAGGTACCGCAGGTGAGAATCTCGACACCCTGCTCCGCCAAGCCCTTCAGGTCATCGAGCACCGGCGAACCCTCGACGGTGAGCTTGGCGCCGCCGTTGTAGAACAGCATGGTCGCGGGCAGTTCCTCCTGCTGCGTCACGGCAAAGATAAACGCCTTCATGAGCTTGTGGCCCAGCTCGTCGTCGCCACGGCCCATGCAATCGGTGTAGACGGAAATGACGAGTTTGCCCTTGCCGGCGTTGGCGTCGCAGAAAGCGGCACCGTCCTGCTCGGGGTCCGCAACGGCCACGGCACCGGCGGTCGTGACGGTCACGTGCCACTCGGCGTCCGAGATCTTCTCGACCGAGGCCGTGCAGCCCTTCTCCTGCGCCATCTTGGAGATGTTCTTGACGGCGGTCTCGTTATCGACCGAGGTCACGACTGTGCCCTCGCCATCGAGCTGCTTCAGGGCTTTGAGCGTCTTGACGACGGGCAGCGGGCAGGCATCGCCCATGGCATTGACTTCAATTTTGGTAGACATAGTTTTTCCTTTCAAAAGGGACCGCCCAGAACAGTAGGCGGTCGCATAAACGGTTTTCCTTAATGCACAACGCGAACGGCAGGACCGCCCGGCACCGGCTCGCACACGCGGCCGATCGTAGCGGCAACGCGCCCCTCGGCATGTAAACGACGCGCAAGCTCATCCGCATCCGCCGCGGGCGCCGCAATAAGCAAACCGCCCGAAGTCTGCGGATCGTACAGCGCATCCAGCATGCCCGGCTCCAGGTCATCGTCGGCAGCTACACGCGGGCCAAAGAAGTCCTGGTTGCGGTAGGAGCCCGCGGGGATAATGCCCAGACGCGCCATGTCGAGCACCTGGTCAAAGAGCGGCACCGCCCCCGACGCGAGCTCGATTTGCACGCCCGAGCCCTCGGCCATCTCGCACGCATGCCCGATCAGACCAAAGCCCGTAATGTCGGTGCAGCCGTGAAGCTCAAGTCCCTCGGCCAGACGAATCGGAGCCTCGTTGAGGGTGCGCATCGAGTCAAACATGGCTGCGGCCTCGTCCTGCTCGATGAGCTCGCCCTTAATGGCCGTGGTGATAATGCCCGAGCCGATCGCCTTGGTCAGCAGCAGAACATCGCCCACGCGTGCGCCGCTGTTGGCGAGCATGCGGTCGAGCGCGACAAAACCACTCACGGACAGGCCGTACTTGGGCTCGTCGTCGTTGATGGTATGGCCGCCCGCGATGGAGCAACCCGCCTCGACGCACTTGTCGGCGCCGCCCGCCAGAATCTGGCCGGCAACCTCAACGCCCAGGCAGTTTGGTATGCAGAGCAAGTTCATGGCATGGCTCGGCCGCCCGCCCATGGCGTAGATATCCGACAGCGAGTTGGCCGCGGCGATCTGGCCAAAGAGGAACGGGTCGTCGACCATCGGTGGGAAGAAGTCGATGGACTGCACGAGCCCCAGGTTCTCCCCTACGCGGAAGACGCTCGCATCGTCGGAGGTATCGAACCCTACGAGCAGGTTGTCGTTATGCACATTGGGTAAATCGCCCAGGACCTGGGCGAGGGCTCCGGGAGCCAACTTAGCGGCTCAACCGCTCGCGGCCGTCATGGACGTGAGCCTAATCTGATCGTCAGCCATCGATACCTCCTCTCATCGGTCAATCATTTTCTCCCAGTATACGCATGAATGCGAGCCTGCGGCGGATGCATTAATTGAGCGCCTGTGCGCGAATCGCCGCGCCAATCGCTCCGGCAAAGCGAGCCTGGGGCGAGGTGGTCACCGGCGACCCCAGCAGCTCGCCCAACCGCTCCACCACGAAGGCGTTCTCGCACAGGCCACCGGTCAGGTAGTACGGGGCGCCCGCGGCCTGCCCGGCCATGGTCGCCACGCGCGAGACCACGCTGTCGATCACGCCACGTGCAATGTTCTCGCGCGGCTCACCGCGACCGATCAGGCTGATGACCTCGCTTTCGGCAAACACCGTGCACATGCTGGAAATCTTGGTAGGCTCGCCGGTGCGGGCGAGGTCTGCCATCTGCTGCTGGGTAATGCCCAGGCGGTCGGCCATGATCTCCAAAAAGCGCCCCGTGCCGGCGGCGCACTTGTCGTTCATGGCAAATTTGGCCACGCGGCCGCCTTTAAGCTGGATGACCTTGGTGTCCTGACCACCCACATCGATCACGGTGCCATGGTCACCAAACAGACGCACGGCACCGGTGCCGTGGCAGGTGATCTCGGTCACGACCTTGTGCGCATAGGGCACGGCAACACGGCCGTAGCCAGTCGCGACCACGCGAGCATCTTCGGCCGTCACGTCATAGCCGGCCGCTGCCAGTGCCTCGCGCAGCCGCTCGGAAGCATCGACCGAGGAGAACCCGGTTGGCTGCACGCGCATCCACGCCACCGAACCCTCCCCGTCGACCACAGCAGCCTTAGCCGCCGTAGACCCGATATCGATCCCGATCCCTATCATGGCTCTCTCCCAATCTAAACATCAAAGGTAGCGGCGCGTTCAGGCGCCTTAGATCTAGGTTTCTCAGGTGCCGGAGATTGCCCCGAAAGAGGAGCGCAGCGTACTTTGGTACGCAAGCGACGGTTTGAGGGGCAAGATCCGGTGCCTGAGGAAGCTAGAGGGTTTCGATGAAGGCGGCGATGCGCGTCTCGATCTGGCCCATGTCACCGTTGCTGTAGTCGGTCTCGATCTTCATATACGGAATACCCGCACCCTCGACGGCCTCCTGCATGCGCGCGCTCTCAACGTTGAAGGTGTGGCACGCCTGGAGCACGCTCTCTACCACGCCATCGACATGGTACTTCTCGCACATGGTCAGCGTGTTCTCCATGCGGCCGTCGTTAGGCGTCATGACCGAGCAGTTGATATCCAGGTAGCGGTCGGCGATGGCGCGCAGAATGTCGGGCGCGTCCGGGTCGATCATCATAGCCGCCGTGCGCTCGCCCGAGCAGTCGTCCATGCACACGACCACGCCGCCGTTGGACTCGATGGTGCGGCCAATCTTGTTGATCACACCGCCCACCGGGCAACCGGTGATCAGAATGCGCTTGGCGTCCGCCGCAACCGGGCGCTCGCCCGCGTCGTAGGCCTCGCGCAGCATGGCGACCTTTTGCTCCAGCTGCTGCGTATAGGCCTCAATATCAAAGCTGAACGTACCGGCAAACATAGTGCTCATCAAGTCGACGCCGCTCATGGCCGCCGGCTGATTGGCCTGCAGCGCAAACATCTCGAGCTGGGCCGCACGCAAGCGGTTGCGACGACGGACGGCAGCACGCAGGTCATCGTCGGTAATCGTGATGCCGTAGAAGCCCTCGAGCTCCTCCTTGAGCAGGCGGCACTCCTCGTACCAGCCTTCACGCTCGTAGGCGCGATCACGACCCTGCGGAAGATGCAGAATGTGCGTGCGCTTGAGCTCGTTGAGTAGCTCGTACATCTTCTTCTTGCCGTCGCAGGTGGTCTCGCCGATGATCATGTCGCTAAAGTACGTAAACGGGCACTTTTGCGAGTAGGCAAAACCGTAGGTCGACTTGATGAGCGGACACAGATTTGCCGGCAGCACCTTCTCGGCCTCGGGAATCACCTCGTCGGATGTACCGCACAAGGCCACACTTGCAGCGCCCGCGGCATCGATGATCTCGAGCGGCGTATAGCTGCACAAAAAGCCGACCAGGCGATTGCCCGCCTGCTTGTAATCCTTAACGCGAATAAACGCCGCCTTGCGCTGCTCGTTGAACTCCTCAAACGTGGATGGCAACGGCTGCTCCATATTTTCCGACATATAACTCCTTAACAAACCTTTTAACCAACCAAGGAAACGGCTTTCCCAGGTGCCCGAGGTTGCCGTGAAAAAGGAGCGCCGCGTACTTTGGTACGCAAGCGACGGTTTGAACGGCAAGATCGGGTGCCTGGGGAAGCCGCCGGGACGAATAGTCCTAAATGGTTTCCAAGAAAGCCTCAATCCTGGTTTGCAGTTGGCCTGCATCCTCGCCGGCGTAGTCGGTCGTGATGTGCATAAACGGAATGCCGGCCTCCTCGGCAGCCTTCTCCACGGCAAACGACTCCATCTCGTAGAGCGTGCAGAACTGCAGGGCCACGTCGACGATGCCGTCGGCATGCAAGTCCTTGGCCATCTGGACAATGTCCTTCATACGCTGATCGTTGGGCGTAAAGACGGCGCAGTTAATCTTAAAGTAGCGCTCGGCGATGGCGTCGAGCATCTCGTCGACCGTCTCACCGGATTCGTCGACCAGGTCCTTGTAGTAGCGCGTGCCCGTGCAGGACTCCTCGCCTACCACAACGCCGCCGGCCTTCTCGATGAGGTTGAACAGCTTCCAGTTGGGCACGGCCATGGGCGTGCCGGTGTACAGGATGCGCTTGGTCCCCTTGGGCGCCACGCCCTCGCCGGCCTCAACGCGCTGCTCGCACTCGGCGGCCATCTCGTTGATGGCTCCGGTCAGACGCGGCGTATCGTCCATAAAGGCGGCCTGAACGGTCAGCAGGCTGTCGAGACCGCTGATGGGCGCCGGATCGGCAGCGCGCGTGGCAGCCAGACGCTGCAGGGCGCGACGCTTCTCGTTGACGGCGTGGATGGCAGCCTTCAGGCCCTCGGGCGTAATCTTGACGCCGCACTCGTCCTCGATCTTGGCGGCGAGCTTCTTGACCTCGGCCTTCCAGGTCACGAGCGTCGACTCGTCGTGCACGTTGGGAATATCCATGACGTACATGTTCTTTTGCGTGGCAAAGAACTCGTAGGCTTTCTTCTTACCGTCGCAGGTGTTCTCGCCTACCACCAGGTCACTCGACTCAATGTAGGGGCAGACCTCGCCCAGCTTAAAGCCGGCAAAGCTCTTGATAAGCGGGCAGGTGTTGCGCGGCAGGTGCTCCTCGACCTTATCGGTTGCCCAATCGGCACCCGAGCACAGGCCCACGGGAATGCCGTCACAGGCAAGCACGATCTCCTCGGGCACGTACACGCAGAACGAGCCGACGATCTTGGTGGCCTCGCCGGCCTCCTTCTTGTCGAGCATCTCCTTAATACGGCCGCTGTGGATGTTGGTGGCGACAAAATCCAGGTAGGACGTGGACTTGGGGCGATTGTTCTGCGTCAGGAACATATCGCCGTACATCTGGCCCACGGCGCCCAGCAGCATGTCGTGGTCGGCAAGATTCATGCCGAGGCTCTCCCACATCGGATGGAAATCGAATTCTTCAGCCATGACGGTTCCCCTCTCGAACCAAAAAAGGATAACAGCGGTATCGATGCACGACGGACGGCGATTGCCCGGCCGTGCTCAAACCCGGATTTTTAGGGAACCTGCTTTGCGGTCGATTATTTAGTTGTGCGTCGTCTCTCCCGGAGCCGTGAACATACCTGCTCATATGCGACTCCGGGCCATATATAGGGCACGCGCGGCAACGCGGCGAATGTATGTCGTCTGCGGCATGTGCGCACCCTCCTTTACAAGTTGATGTCAACTATATCAACGGTCATCGACTATGCGAACACCGTTGACATTCGTACGACAGCGCCGTGTACCGTCGTTTAATAAATAATTATCTTTATTGATAAGAGTTTGTCATCCCTCATTCGGCGAGCGGCAAGACAAAGCTGCCGAGGCTTATATCCCCGACAGCATTACCCAGCGCTATCGACAAACCAAATGGATCTTACTCGCATCGAAGTGCATGCGCAGAGTCTCACCCGCCTGCGGCAGCTCTTCCACGGGTACACTCACCTTATTCACCTTCCACTGCAGACGCGTGGGCGCATCAGCACGCGGCACGTCCAGCAGCACCAGCCGCTCAAAGCGCGAATCGCTCACACGGGCCACGTGCAAATCGTAGCTGTTGCGACCGCGCTCCGCGCGATTGTCAACATGGAAGTAGCTCGCACGAATACCGAGGTACGTCACGTTATCGGGAACCTCATGGCCCACGTTAAAGGTCATGCCCCAGTCCAGGGCTTCAACTTCCTGAGACCCGATCTTGCGCGCCCGGCTTGTGTTCTTGCAGCCCGTCAGGCGCAGCGCCGCCAGCGTCTGCGGACGGCGGACCACGTCCTCGACGGAGCCGATCTCCTCAACATGCCCGTCGTGCATCACGCAGATGCGCTGGCACAGGCGGCACGCTTCGTCGATGTCGTGGCTCACGTAGAGCACGGTGCGGTTGCATACATCGAACAGGTCGAGCATGTTTTGCTCAAGCGCGCTCTTGAGATACGCATCGAGCGCGCTCATGGGCTCGTCGAACATAAAAATGCCCGGATGCGCCGCCACCATACGGGCAAGCGCCACGCGTTGCTGCTGCCCGCCCGAGAGTCGCGCGGGGTAGCGATCGACAAAATCGGCCAGACCGAAAATGCCCAAATAGCGCTCGGCGAGCTTTTTGCGCGCGGCGGCGTCGCCAGCATCCTTTACACCGGCGCATACGTTATCGGCCACCGTCATGTTGGGAAACAGCTGATAGTTTTGAAACAACAGGGCGCATTTTCGCTCCTGGGGTGACAGGTTGATGCCAGCCGCCGAGTCAAAAAAGGTCACGCCGTTGACGACGATCTTGCCCTCGTCGGGCGTCTCCACGCCGGCAATGCAGCGCAGCGTGCAGCTCTTGCCGCAGCCCGAGGCACCAAGCAGCGCCACACGCTCCTCGCCGGCCTCAAGCTGCATATCGAGCATAAACCCCGGATAGCGCTTTTTTATGTCCAGAACGAGTGACATGGCCTATCGACCTCCCTGCATAGCGGGCTCATCGCGCATGAGCTCGGCCAGTGCCTCGCGATCGATACGCAAGGCATCACCGCCCGCCGGGTCGAGTGAATCGCCCTGTCCGGCGAGATCTTTGGCCTGCTTACGTTCCGCACGGGAAAGGCCACGCTCGCGGTATTTTTGCGAATGCGCCGTGTACATGTTGATGAACAGGATGACTAGGAAGCTGAACGCTATTACGACCACGACCCAAAAGAGGGCCACCGACGTATTGCCGCCCATCCATTCAAAGTAAATCGCAATGGGAATGGTCTGCGTAATACCGGCATAGTTGCCCGCAAAGAACAGGGTGCAGCCAAACTCGCCCATGGCGCGGGCAAAGGCGAGCACCGTGCCGGCGGCAATCGAGGGCCAGCCGAGCGGCATCATGAGTTTGGTGAAGATGCGTCGCTCGGACCAGCCCAGCGTGCGCGCCGCATCGAGCATTTGCGTGTCGAGGCTCTCAAAGGCGCCGAGCGCCGTACGGTAGACCAGGGGAAACGATACCACCACGGCAGAGATCACCGCCGCCGGCCACGTAAAGACAATCGAGACGCCGTGCGCGATAAGCCACTGGCCCACCCCGGTCGAGCGGCCAAACAGCATAAGGAGCAGAAAGCCGCAGACCGTGGGCGGCAACACCATGGGGATGGTAAAGACCGAGTCGAGCAGGCCCTTGATGCGACTCGAGGTGCCCATGGTCTTCCACGCGGCAAACAGGCCCAGCGCAAAGGAGATCAGCAGGGCAAGGCCGCTCGTTTTAATGGACACCCAAAACGGTCGGTAGTCGATGCCGCCCAATAAGGAGGCCAGAGAGGTCAAGGGCCCCTGCTCATCCCGCAACACGACAGACGATGCTTCTACCATTTGAGCGCTATCAAGCCAACGCGCGCCGCCTTTGGCATCACCCGAGGCTGATGCAATCACCACATAGCGGTCCCCATCCGCACCGCGCTCGTCAAAGCTATAGGTATACCCGCCGGCATCAAACGTTGTTTCCGCCGTGACATACCAAGGAAGATCCACGTCCCCCAGCTGCGCACCTCCCATGCAGTTTGCGCTGTCGAGCTCACAGACGAGGGCCTTGAGACCCGATACGCACTCGTTGTCCTGCGGATCCAATCCATACTTCTCGACCGCCTTGGGCGATATCCACACCACAACGCGATCGGCAGCAGGCGCCACCACAAGGTCCACGTCCTCGTCAACGGGAAACCGGTAGCCCTCAGGCTGGCCCTCCATGGCACGAGCGGTCCCCTTGGCCAACCGCTCAAAACCCTCGATCCCATAGGAAAGCCCATGAGCGGTCGCAGCAGCCTGGGCCCCGTCCTCAGCGTCCCCAGCAAACGCAAATCCCGGCACCCAGCAAAGCGCGAAGGTCAAAGCACAGGCGACAAGCATGCGGAATCTATTAAGCACGAAAAGCTCCAAGCGAATACAAGGACGGAGTGAAACACAAAACGATGGAATTATCGCGCCAAGCCGCACTACGCGGAAAGCTCAAAGCCGTACTTGGCCCAAATCTTCTGAGCCTTCTTGTTGGTCAGGCAGAAGTCGATGAACGCCTTGGCCTCGTCGGCGTGCTCGGAGCTCTCGGCAACGGCACCCGGGTACACGATGGGCTTGTGCGAGTCCTCGGGGCACACGAGGGCCTCCTCGATGCCGTCGTAGCGGTAGATGTCAGAACTGTAGACAAAACCGGCCACGCAGTCGCCTGTGGACACATAGGCGGCGGCGGTGCCCACCTTATCGGCCAGTGCGACCTTGTCGGCAATCTCGGGAGCATACTCACCGTCGTCGCCCTCGGTGCCGGTGTAGAGGCCCACGGAGGCCAACGCCTGGTTGGCGTACTTTCCGGCAGGAACGGTCTTGGCGTCGCCAATGGCGATCTTGCCGTCCAGATTCGCGACGTCGGCGATGGCCTCGACCTTGGTGTCGGAGCCCTCGGCGCGAATGATCACGAGGTCGTTGACGAACATATCCTCGCGGGTATCGGCATCGACGAGCTCAGCGGTCCCGGCGTCATCCATGGTGCCCTTGGAGGCCGTGATGAGCACGTCGACCGCAGCACCGGCGCGCATCTGCTCGACGAGGTCACCGGACGCCTTAAACTGCGTGTCGGCAAACGTGATGCCGGTCTGCTCGGTGTAAAGCTCCTGGACCTCGGGCAGAGCCTTCTCGAGCGAGTTGGCAGCAAAGACCTGCAGCTCGACAGCTTTCTTGGAAGATGCCTTAGCAGAACCGGCATCGGATCCGGCCGGCTCGGACGTCTTGCTGCCCGAGCAGCCGGCAAGACCAAGGCCGGCAGCGGCGACAGCAGAAAGCGAGACGAATCCGCGGCGAGAAACCATATCGAACATATTCAACCCTTTCGGACCTTGTGCCCGGGTACCCCACCGCGGGCTTTAATCTGCAATCAGATTATACTTTTACGCGAATAATGATAGTGAGAAATTATTCTCGCCAGAGAATATAGTTTCGAGTTACCGTACACCTCGGCGTCGATTCGGCGGAAAACAAAAGCGGAGCGACCGATAAGGTCGCCCCGCCGCAGGTAAACCGCTTAGTTGGTATGTCCGCCGCCCGCTGTCATCTGAGCCGCATGCTCCAGCTGGTCCGCTATGGCCTCCCAGCTTTCGCGGGCGGCCTTCGTAGAACCGGGAAAGTTTACGACAAGTGTATGACCTCGTTGCATGCAAATAGCGCGCGAGAGCATGGCGCGGCGCGTCTTGGTCATCGAGTACGCGCGAATCGCCTCTGCAATACCCGGCACATCGCGGTCGCAGACGGCACGCGTCGCCTCGGGCGTCACATCGCGCATCGAAAGCCCCGTGCCGCCGCAGGTGAGCACGACATTGGCGTGGCACTCATCGGCGGCTTCCACAATGGCATCACCAATCTCGCTGACGTCGTCGCGCACGACCACATGTGAGACGACCGTCCAGCCCTGCGCTTCGATAAGCTCCTCGAGTGCGGCTCCGGCCTCGTCCTGCGCAAGATCGCGCGTGTCCGAGCACGTCACGATCGATATCTTCAACTCCATAGTCTTCCTCCTACAACACCGTTCCCTCGGGCAGGTCGACACGCACGACATCCACGACGTCGCCCGCCTTGAGGTCGCACGGTCCTTCGTCAATACGCAGCAGGCAGTTGGCCCGCTGCATCGTGCCGAGCAGCGCCGAATTCTGCGTCTTGGCCTCGGTCACCAACAGCTCACCGGTCTCGGGGTCGTGCGAAACCGTGGCGCGATCGAAGAAGCGTCGGTCCTGGCGCTTTTTCACGCCGTGCGTGAGCGTCGCCTGCTGCACGGGACGCACGCCCTCGGCAAAGCCGCGCATCTTGCGAATCGCCGGACGGGCGAGCATCTCAAAGCCCACATACGCCGCGGCCGGATTGCCTGAAAGCCCTAGGTAGGGCTTGCCCCCGAGCAAGCCAAACGTGATGGCCTTGCCCGGACGCATCGAGATGCGATCGAACAGCACCACGCCCTCGCGCCGGACGAGCGCCGTCACGTAGTCGTAATCGCCCGCCGAGGCGCCGCCGCTCGTAATGACAAAATCGCACTCTCGCGTGGCGCGATGCACCAGCTCGCCAATCGCCTGCTCATCGTCGGGCGCAATACCGTAGAACACGGGCTCGGCGCCGGCATCGAGCGCCTCGGCCATCAGCGCCGAGGAGTTGGAGTCGCGAATCTGCCCGCGCGCCGGCAGCTCACCCGGCGCGACCAGCTCCGTGCCCAGCGAGATAATGCCCACGCGCGGAGCGGCATGGACCTTCACGCTCGCGTAACCGGCGCTTGCCAGCAGGCCGGCGCCGGCCGGAGTCACAACCTCGCCAGCACGCATCACGACTTCGCCGGCATGGGCCTCCTCGGCGGCAGAGCGAACATTCTTCCCCACCTTGGCCGGCGCCAAAAACCTCACACGCGAGCCCTCGTTGCCGTCACCGTCGAGCACATCGACGATCTCGTACTTCACCACGGCATCGGCACCCTCGGGCACCGGCGCGCCCGTCATGATGCGGACCGTCTCGCCCGCGCCGATTACGCCCTCAAACACATGTCCCGCAGCCTCGTGTCCGATAACGTCGAGCGTCACCGGCGCCTCGCCAGACGCCTGCGCCAAGTCCGCCGAGCGCACGGCATATCCGTCCATAGCACTGTTGGCAAACGGCGAGATGTCGATGTCGGCCACCGCGTCCTCGGCCAAGGGAAGACAGGCGGCCTGCCACACGGGAATCTCGACGAGATCGGTCGGAACAACGTGCGACAGAACAATCGACTGCGCGTCCTCCAGCGGAATGAGTTTCTCTGCCATATGCACCTCTTAATGCCACGGCGCACAACAGGGGCGCCGATTCTTTATGCTTGTCTCAGTATAATCCCCCGACGCACGACCGCGACTCGGCCTGCACCCGCAAATACACCTGTCGGTTGCAGGCCGCGAAACAGAATGGAAACCAACCCACCGGCTCGTCGCGTTTACCGCGTTTTATAATGCTTGCGTTGCAACCTAAAAGAGGAACGTATGGCTCATAACGACAAACCCGAAAGCGCAAACGAAGCGCAGGATCATTCCCAGCCGCTCGACGAAGGCGGTTTTTTCTCCCTGAACGACGTCATCGCGGCAGGCAGGCATCAGCTCACCCGCTCTGAGCATCTCTTGGCTGCCGACACGCGCCGCAACGCCCGCAACCTACTCGCGAGCGCCAAGTTGCTCGCACTCGTCGTCATCGTCTCGCTCGCCATGGGCGTTGCCGCTTGGGCGTTTTTGGCCTCGTTGAATATCGCGACCGACTATCGCGAGCAGCATGCGTGGATTTACGCGCTGCTTCCCGTTGTGGGCGTTGCCACCGCATGGGTGTACAAAAACCACGGTCTCGCCGCCAAACGCGGTAACAACCTGGTCATCGACTCCGCTCTGGGCACCCGTCTCATCCATATGCGCATGGCCGTCCTCACCTTCGTCTGCTCCACGCTCACGCACCTAACGGGCGGATCGGCCGGTCGCGAGGGAGCTGCGGTGCAGATTGGCGGCACCATCGCCAGCAACATCTCGAGCCTCGCCCACCTCAAAAAGCATGACCACCACGACCTCATGCTCGCCGGCATCTCGTCGGCCTTTGGCGCCGTATTCGGCTCGCCCCTTGCCGGGGCTTTCTTTGGCATGGAGATGTGCTTTATCGGCAAGATCGACTACACCGCGGGCATCTACTGCCTGGTCGCCTCGTTTACCGGCTACTTTACATCACTCGCCCTAGGTACCGAGTACGAGGCGAATGTCATCGCCAGCGTTCCCGCTATGACGCCCAAAACGGTCGTCATCGTTGTTATCAGCGCAATTATCTTCGGTCTGACGGCACGCCTCTTTGCCTGGTCGGTTCGAACCGTCAAGAGCCTCTACGGTCGCTTTATCACCAATTACCTCGTTCGCGCACTCATCGGCGCACTCGTGGTTTTGGCCGCCTATGCCCTCCTCGACGCCTGGAACTACGCCGGCCTTTCCACGTGGCTTTCCGGCGCCGGATTTGCCGGCAACACCACCCTGGCGGACGCAGCCATCAAGCTCGTGGTTACGGCCCTCACCCTGGGCGCCGGCTTCCAAGGCGGCGAGGTCACGCCCCTGTTTGGCATCGGTGCGGCACTCGGCGGCTGGATCGGTTGCCTCGTCGGAATCGACCCCAGCTTTCTGGCGGCGCTAGGCATGCTCGGCGTGTTCTGCGCCGGCCTCAACGTGCCCATCACCACCTGCATGATGGCCATCGACCTGTTCCACGGCACGGCCGCCGGGTTCTTTGTCATCGTGGCCTTTATCAGCTACCTAACCGGCGGACACCGTGGCGTGTACCCCGCCCAGCGCATCATCTCACCCAAGCGCCGTTCGCTTATTGTGGATGAGGGCGGTACGGTAGCGGATGCTATCGAGCGCCACAACGACCTGACAGAGTAGACGTAAATATTCGCCGTGCAGCCACAATCGGGGGCAATTCGACCTGAGCGCGACCGCACCGTCACGTCATACGCCGGGAGTCACCCCATGCACGCAACTGATTTTGGTCGCACGCTCATCATCGCCAACCCAGCCGCCCAGTCGGGTGCGGCGCATGAAGTTGCCGAGCGCCTGCAGCGCTTTTTGGACATGACTGCACGCGCATCCCAGTTTGACCTGATGCTAACCGAGCGCATGGGACATGCCAAGGGACTTGCCGCACAGGCTCAGGGCTATCGCACCGTTATCGCCCTTGGCGGCGATGGCGTGATCCACGAGGTCGTCAACGGGCTTATGACGCAAGAGGAGGACGCCCGTCCCGCCCTTGCCGTCCTACCCGTTGGTTCCGGCAACGATTTTGCCCAAACGCTCGGTATCGAAGATTTCTCCGGTAAGAATTTTGGCGCGCTGCTCACCTGTGAGCTGCGGCGTCAAGACATCGGGCGTATTCGCTCATGGAACCCCGCAAGCGGTAGCGGCGAGGCTACCGTTGAGTACTACGACCAGACGCTTTCGGTTGGCATCGATGCCGCCATCGGCCTTGGCACCACCGAGCTACGTAAAAAGACCGGCTTAACGGGCGCTCCGCTCTACACCCTCTCGGGACTTGAGCAGTTTGGCCTGCGCTATCGCAACTACCCCATGACAGCCAGCTTTGATCGCGCGCCCGCCGAGCGCGTGAGGGCGATTATCATGGCGATTCAGCTGGGTCCTACCTATGGCTCGGGCTATCGTATCTGTCCCGACGCTGACCCGTGCGACGGCATACTCGACGTCTGCTATGCCTGCGGCCCCGTCCCTCGTGCGGTTGCCTTGCCTATGTTTCTTTCGGCCAAGGACGGCCACCATACCAAGTTGCCGCCGGTTCGCATACGCCGCTGCCGCCATGCCGAGCTCACCTTTGAGGAGCCCGACTACCCCATCCAGGCCGACGGCGAGCCCGTTGTCGCCTCGCGCATCGAGGTCGACATCCTCGCCGGCGCCCTCCACGTCTGGCACCCCTCCCGCTAACCCCACCTAAGTTGCGGTGAAATAGGGACTGTTTATGC
>JAIHTM010000267.1 GCA_022713905.1 Collinsella sp. | reverse complement strand
CTCAACATGTACGAGAACTACCCCTTCTGGCACGCGTTCTTTACGCGCCTGGGCTTTAGCGTGCAGCTGTCCGACCAGTCGAGCAAGAAGACCTACCAGGCGGGCATCGAGTCCATGCCGTCCGAGAGCGTGTGCTATCCGGCCAAGATGAGCCACGGCCATGTGATGAACCTTATCGACCGCGATGTCGACTTCATTTGGATGCCGTGCGTGCGCTGGGAGCGCAAGGAGGATCAGACCGCCGGCAACTGCTATAACTGCCCCATCGTCATGAGCTACCCCACGGCGTTGGCACTCAACATCGACGAGATCCGCGAGCAGAACATCGAGTTCCTGTACCCGTTTGTGCCCTATCACGATAAGACCGAGCTCAAGCGCCGTCTGTACCAGGTGCTCGCCGTCGACCGTGTGGCCGATGCGCAAGCCGGTCGCGGTCGCGTGCGTGGACCCAAGATCACGCGCTCCGAGGTCGATGCCGCCGTCAACGCTGCCTTTGAGGCCGATGCGCGTTTCCACGAGGACATCCAGACTATGGGCGAGGAGGCTCTTAAGTGGGTCGAGGACCACGGTGGTCACGGCATCGTGCTCGCCGGTCGTCCCTACCATAACGACCCCGAGATCAACCATGCCCTGCCCGAGCTTATCTCGAGCTTTGGCTTTGCGGTCTTTACTGAGGATTCGCTCGCGCATCTCGTGAAGCCCGAGCGCCCCATCCGCGTCGTCGACCAGTGGATGTACCACAGCCGCCTGTACGCCGTCGCCCGTTTTGTGACGATGCGCAACGATCTGGACCTGATCCAGCTCAACTCTTTCGGCTGCGGCCTGGACGCCCTGACCACCGATCAGGTGCAGGAGATTCTGGAAGCCAGCGGCAAGATCTACACCGTGCTCAAGATCGACGAGGTGTCCAACCTGGGCGCCGCGCGCATCCGCATCCGCTCACTCATGGCGGCGCTTAAGGACCAGGAGGCCGAACGCTTGGCCGAGGCCACGGCCGCGGGCGAGGCCTACGAGCAGGGCGATGCCGCGCCGGTGGCGCCCTCCAAGGATGTCCCCGCGTTCGCGAGCCGCAAGTACACGTTCGAGGCGCAGCGCGAGAGTGCATCGACCGCGTGGCCCAAGGTGCCCTTCACCGAGCAGATGCGCGACGAGGGCTACACCATCCTGTGCCCGCAGATGGCGCCGATCCACTTTGACCTGGTCAAAGAGGTGTTCCGTGGTGCTGGCTACAACTTGGAGCTGCTGCCCTCGACCGATCACGACGCCGTCGAGGCCGGCCTGCGCTACGTGAACAATGACATTTGCTATCCGTCCATTTTGGTGACCGGCCAGATTATGGAGGCCATCGAGAGCGGTCGGTACGACCTGTCCAAGACGGCCGTGGTTATCAGCCAGACCGGCGGCGGCTGCCGTGCCACCAATTACATCGCGCTCATCCGCAAGGCCCTGCGCGAGAGCGGCCATCCTGAGATCCCGGTGATCTCGCTTTCGGCCGTGGCGCTCGGCGAGGACAACCCCGGCTTTAAGATTACGCCGGCGCTGCTCAAGCAGGCAGTCTACGCGGTGCTCTTTGGCGACGTGATGATGCAGATGCTCTACCGCTGCCGCCCGTACGAGGCAACGCCCGGTGCCGCCAACGCGCTCTACGAGGAGTACATGGCGCGCGCCCGCAAGCTGGCGCCTAAGTTCAACAGGCATAACTACACCAAGCTGTGCCGCGAGGCCATCCGCGCGTTCGACACCATGCCGCTCGTGGGCGAGGGTACCAAGCCGCGCGTGGGCGTGGTCGGTGAGATCTTGGTCAAGTTCCACCCTACGGCCAACAACCACGTGGTCGACGTGATCGAGCGCGAGGGCTGCGAGGCTGTGGTGCCGGGCCTGCTCGATTTCTTCCTGTACTCCATGAGCAACGCCGAGCTGCAGAAGGACGAGCTGGGAAGCTCTGCTACCACGCGCGCTGGTATGCAGGCGCTCATCAAGCTCGTGGACTGGATGCGTACGCCGGTGGAAGAGATGCTCGAGAAGTCCCGCCGCTTCGAGGCGCCCGAGCGCATCGGCACCATGGCGGACAAGGCCCGCACGGTGCTTTCGGTGTGCAACAACATGGGCGAGGGCTGGTTACTCACGGCTGAGATGCTCGATCTGATTGACCACGGTGCGCCCAACATCATCTGCACCCAGCCCTTCGCGTGCCTGCCCAACCACGTGGTGGGTAAGGCTGTGATCAAGGAGCTGCGCCGTCAGCACCCCGAGAGCAACATCGTCGCGGTGGACTATGATCCCGGTGCGTCTGAGGTCAACCAGCTCAACCGCATTAAGCTCATGATCAGCGTTGCCAAGGAAAACATGCGCGCCGGCAAGGGCTTTAAGCTCGAGAAGGTGGCGCCGCTCGCGATGGACGAGGTCACCGGCCAGATGCGTGCCCACGACGGCTGCGTGAGCTGCGGCTCGGTCGACGAGAGTGCCGTGGCGTCGGTCGCTGAGCGCCTGGGACGCGGCATTAAGAAGTAACTGGCCTGCTTTGGGCTAGATATGAGACAAACGGGTGGTAGCCGTACCGGCTACCACCCGTTTTGCTGGACATATGTTGCGTAAATTGCCTCACTGCCGCCTCTTATAAAATCGATTTTCGGAAGTATGCGGCAAAATCTGAATAGGCCGAGCACACCAGATATATCCAAGCCCTGTACCTGCGGTTTTATTGGCGGAAAACCGGGGTGTGCTCAAGGCTTCCGGAATTTGCCGCATACTTCCGCAAACGACGTCTCGGTGGCACAAAAATCGTCCTCGGAACCCTGAGATAATGAACAGGTGTTGCCGTTCGCCGCAAATTGCCGTCCGTTTATAGAACCCACCCCCAGCGCGCGTCCTCCTTACGGTTGAATAAATACACATCTATGGAATTACGTAAGAGAGGACTGTTCTTATGAGCTACAAGACCGTTTGCGTTGCCGGCGGCGGCGTGCTGGGAAGCCAGATTGCCTTTCAGGCAGCCTACTGCGGCTTTGATGTAACGATTTGGCTGCGCAGCGAGGGCAGCATCGGCCGTACCCAGCCCAAGATCTATCATGTGCGCGAGGAGTACATCGCTGCTATCGAGGGCATGGCGGACGGCACGGGCGAGTGGTGCGCCGGTATCGCCGATAGCGACCAGCCTTTCGACAAGGAGACGGCGCTCGCCGCCGTCGAGCGTGCCTACTCCACACTCAAGCTGGAGCTCGACCTCGCCAAAGCCGTGGCCGACGCCGACTTGGTCATCGAGTCCATGGCCGAGGACGCCCAGGCAAAGATCGACTTCTACAAGAAGCTCGCCCCGGTCCTCCCGCAAAAGACCGTCGTCGTAACGAACTCCTCTACGCTGCTGCCGAGCACCTTTGCCAAGTACACCGGCCGCCCCGAGAAGTACCTGTCGCTGCACTTTGCCAATTCCATCTGGAAGAACAACATGACCGAGGTCATGGCACAGGACCAAAC
>JAIHTM010000266.1 GCA_022713905.1 Collinsella sp. | reverse complement strand
CTGCTGCGGACAGTCCTGCTCGCACGAAGAGCACATTAAGTGCTCTTCGGCTCGTGCGGAACTTGCAGCGAGCAAAGGTAAGAACGCCCCGCCACATCGTTAACTCGCATGATGATAGCAAATACAACAAGCGAGATGCCTGCGACTTGCAGGCATCTCGCTTTATCTAAATAACGTAGTTGATACTCAACCTTTATGTGCAGCTCTTATCTTAGCGGTAGGACACAGACTGCTGAGAGTCTTTCACGACAACGTCGTGGGCGCCGCCTTCGACGATGGAGGTGGAGCTGACCAGCGTTAGGCGTGCCTTTTCCTGGAGCTCGGGGATCGAGAGGGCACCGCAGTTGCACATCGTGGACTTGACCTTATAGAGCGTGCCGCCCACGCCGTCCTTGAGGGAACCGGCGTAGGGAACGTAGGAGTCGACGCCCTCGACGAAGCTGAGCTTCGCGGCGCCGCCAAGGTCGTAGCGCTGCCAGTTGCGGGCACGCGCAGAACCCTCGCCCCAGTACTCCTTCATGTACTGACCGTTGACGTTGACGCGCTCGGTCGGGCTCTCGTCAAAGCGCGCGAAGTAGCGGCCCAGCATCATAAAGTCGGCACCCATGGCAAGGGCGAGCGTCATGTGGTAGTCGTAGACGATACCGCCGTCGGAGCACACGGGCACGTAGACGCCGGTCTCCTCGTAGTACTCGTCGCGAGCGCGGCAGACGTCGATCAGCGCGGTGGCCTGGCCACGGCCGATGCCCTTGGTCTCGCGGGTGATGCAGATGGAACCGCCGCCGATACCGACCTTGATGAAGTCGGCACCGCAGTCGGCCAGGAAGCGGAAGCCCTCGGCGTCGACGACGTTACCGGCACCGACCTTGACGTCCTCGCCGTAGTTGGCGCGGATCCATTCGATGGTGCGCTTCTGCCACTCGCTGAAGCCCTCGGAAGAGTCGATGCACAGGACATCGGCGCCGGCCTCGATGAGCAGCGGCACGCGCTCGGCATAGTCGCGGGTGTTGATACCGGCGCCGACCATGTAGCGCTTGTCGCCGTCGAGCAGCTCGTTGGGGTTGGTCTTGTGGCTGTCGTAGTCCTTGCGGAAGACGATGCCCATCAGGTGATCGTTGTCGTCGACGATCGGCAGGGCGTTGAGCTTGTTGTCCCAGATGACGTCGTTGGCAACCTTGAGGCTAATGTTCTTGTCGCCCACGATGAGCTGCTCACGCGGGGTCATGAACTCAGAGACCTTCGTCTGGTGGTCATCGCGACTGGGGCGATAGTCACGGCTGGTGACGATGCCCAGGAGCTTACCCTTGGGAGTGCCGTCGTCGGTGACCGGCATGGTGGAGTGACCGGTCTTCTCCTTGAGTTCGATGACCTGCTCCATGGTCATGTCGGGGGTCAGCGTGGAATCAGACTGAACGAAGCCGGCCTTGTGATCCTTGACGGCCTTGACCATAGCGGCCTCAGACTCGGCGCTCTGGGAACCGTAAATGAAGGACAGGCCACCCTCGGTAGCGAGCGCGACACCCATGTCGACGCCCGATACGGACTGCATGATGGCGGAAACCATGGGGATGTTCAGGGTGATTGCCGGCTTCTCACCGCGCTTAAAGCGGGTTAGCGGCGTCTTAAGAGAGACGTTGTTGGGGATGCACTGCGAGGACGAGTAACCAGGGACCAGCAGATACTCCGAAAACGTGTGGGACTCACCGGGAAAGAACGTAGCCATGTTTCTCCTTTTTCCATGCGACCGGTCGGCTGCAGGCCTCGTAGGACCCAGCCCAACCTTGGGCGCCCAATACTGGGGAAGTATCTTAACGCACTTTGACTGCTACAATGCATGTTTTAAGAAGAGCACACGAGGGTTTGACGCAGGCTTTGCGTTTGCTCAGCAAACACTTTAGCGGGGAGACGTGGAGCACATGAAGTACAAGACGACGGCAAAGTTGGTCATTCAAGCGTGCGACAAAGATCTGCCGGGCGTGTTCGGCCACGGCTGCGTCTTACTGCTGCAGGGCATCGCCCGCGAGCACTCGCTCAACCGCGCCGCCAAGAGCATGGGCATGGCGTATTCCAAAGCGTGGCGTATTGTAAACGAGGCTGAAGGCCAGCTGGGCTGCAAGCTCATCGAACGCGACGGAGCCCGCGGATCCACGCTCACCCCCGCCGGCGAGCGAGCCATAGCGGTCTACGAGGAGCTGCAGGCCGACATCAACAACGTCATCGCCACCAAAGCCGACGCCCTCATCGCCAGCATCAAAGAGTAGCCCATTTGGGACGGGGCCTTATAGCCACACAACCCCTTCTCATAAGTTGCGGTGAAATAGGGACTGTTTATGCGGTTAAAGCCGTAAATCAATCCCTATTTCACCGCAACTTATGAAGTCGAGGATGATTTAGCTAGTTTACGAAGGGCATTGTCTAGGGCGGACGCTACGACCAGGGGGTCGTCGGTGCCGGCGAAGAGGCGGACGGTGCTCCCCTGCTTGCCGCGTGGGGCCGAAAGGCGCGTCGTTGCGCCGCCGGCCGGCGATGTACGGAACTCCCCCGGTAAAGCATCGAACAGCTCCCCTGTGCTAAGCTCGATAAGATCAAATTCAACTGCCGGGCCAAAGCCGTGCTCGAGGATTCCCGTTGCAACCGCATGATCGGGATGCGAGCTCAGCCCGGGATAGCGCACGTTGCGCACCATCTCGTTCGCGGCCAGATACTCGGCCAGCGCACGGGCGCGGTCGAAGTGTGCCTGCATGCGGGCATCGAGCGAGTCCAGCCCGCGCTTCAGCACACCGGCCTCGTCAGCAGTCAAATCAAGCTTGGCCAAGCCACGGCCCTCAAGCAGGGCATGCGCGCACTCAGCCGCGGCATCCACACGATGGCGCTTGAGCTGCGAGCGCGCCACCGAAGCGGCAACGAGCTTGCGCGGAGCCTTACCGGCGCACACGCGGTCGAGCGCCTCGAGCGACAGGACGGCACCCAAACGCAGCGGATCGCACCCAAAGACGCTTGCCACGGTGTTATCCACCACAAGCAGCGCACGGGCCTCACGCGCCGCCCGACCCAGCGCACGCAGATCGGGCACGCGCAGACCAAACCCGCCGATGGAGTTGACGAACCACCACAGGTGCGGACCCTCGGCATCAAACGAAGCATCCAAGCCCTCGGACGCGGCGGTAAACGCCGCAACCGACGGCTCCCCCACGAGCACAACGTCGCAGGCATCAAAGCCGCGCGCAAACGCATCGGCAAAGTCGTCCGCAAAGGCCACCAGGCGGTCACCAGGACGCACAATCCCCAACAGAGACAGCGCCGCCGGCACATGCGAGGCCGCAACAAGACGCGCCTCACGCGCACCAGCCCTTATAGCCCAGGCCTCTTCTAGCTGTTGCACGTCCACGCGGCACCATCCCTTAATTAAAACCGAACCAAATAAGCTTTCCAGGTTGAGGATAGCTAGCGAGCGGGCAGCTGCCGTAGCGAGGTGCCGCGAAAGAGGAGCGACGCGTACTTT
>JAIHTM010000011.1 GCA_022713905.1 Collinsella sp. | reverse complement strand
TAGAGTCGTATCCAACGCTGTGACAAGCGGCTCCAGGTTGTTCTTTGTCGCCTCGGCAATGTCATCGAGCTGATCGAATAAGGCGAACAGCCATGCACGGCGTTGCCCCTCATCGTTGCCGGTCGCAAGCCTTTCATCGGTGACGCGCACGAGTTCATCAATCGGTACTGCTGGCGTCTTTGCCGGATCGCGATGCTCACGGTTGTCTTCGATATCGCCCATAAGATGCTGGATCTTGCACTCGTCCTGCAATACGGTGGTCTCGGCAAATGCGGTGGCGATGGCGTCCGCATCGATGAACTTGCCACCCTCGGACTGGAAGCGCACGCGCTTAGGCTCGCTGTAATAATGCGACATGCCGAATGTGATGTACTGAGGCATCTCATCCTGCAGCTGTTTGACCGCCGCGGCCACCTTGCGCATATCCGCCAGATGTTGGTGCACCACGATGAAAGCGAGCAGTGCCTTGGCGTCGGCGAGCGTGAGCGGCTGGCCAATGCGGGTGCCATGATGCTCGTGATGCGCGAACATGTTCTTCAGCGAATCAAACAATCCCATAATGTCCTCCTTCGAACTGGGCGAATTAGCTGCATCTGCCATTCACACTAGTCCGGATTGTATGAGAATCATCGTGGAACGCCGAGAGCGAATTATTGACGCTGCACGCAGCAACGTGAGAACTGAACTGACACCAAGAACACGGGGCATACCTGCAGCATGTCGAGCAATGCGATGGCATTATTTGTTAAGAGCTCGAAAATATCGCACAGGACGTAGAAGTGCTTGTCCGAATCATGTATGGCAAGAAGGCTCTACAGTTTGCTTGTGAACGACTCCACTGGCTAACTGGTAGAGAAGTAGCGGTTTGGTATACGCAAACAGTGCGATCGGCGATGAAGATGACTGTGAGGTTGTCATGTGTATTCCTCAGAACGATGAGCAAGAGCCATGGACTTGGTGCGTAATAGCAAATGTCGTAGATGAGCATGAGGTTGGTGTTGACCATCATATTGAGCATGGAACGAAGATATTCAGTTCTGGAACAAAAGTGTATGTGTCGACTGAATGGAGGACGAGCCTAAAGGATGACGGTGGAACATTGTTTGTGATTGGGAAAGCGCGTAAGCAATGGCGAATGGTAGGTATGTTCATTCCACGTAATCGATTGACGAACTTTCGAGTTGGACGAGTATTCGATCCACGTGTACTGCGGCGTATGGCTAAGGATTGCAGGCAATCAGTGCCAGATCCGTCTGAATGGGGTTGGCGCTGGTGGGGCAATGATGAGGATGCCCACCAAACAGTCATTAAGAGGGTTGAATACTTCAGTCAAGATGGATTTTCGTTGCCAGAAGCTGGGGCTGAAGATGATTAGAATCAGGTGAGTAACACGATGCTGAAGAATTCTGATGCGTCTAGTCTTTCTTCTTGAGGGACCTTCCACCGCCAACACCGCGACCAGGACGGCTTGCATTCCAATCATCTATTGTTCAGGTAGCTAACCTTTAGTAGTGCCATATATACGTCAGGTTCCGGCAGCTTATATACTGATGCGTTCTTGACGCCGAGGCGCTCGCTAACTTCTTTGGTGCTGAGAAACCTAAGTGCCATTTGAGTTCCTCTCATCTTCGTGGAGATTTCAGTACGTCGGTATATTGAGCATACCTGCATATTAGCGAGGCAAATCCTCTAGTGAATTGAGATCTTGACTCACTGATAGGCGGTTAGTGAAGCGATTCTGCGGTTAAGTCGAGCTTTTGCTTCGCTGAGCAGTCTCAGTGAGGCAAATCCTCGGGCGGACCGAGGCATTGCTCTACTAAAAGGCCGCTTAGCGAGGCTTTTCCTCTACTAACTCTCTGAGTTGCTTCGCTGACGACGATTCAGCGGGGTATTCTCTTGACCTATCCGTGTTTTCGCTCTGCAAAGTAGTTCTGAGCGGCGGATCGATACTCACACAGATGTGTACGGTGTGCTGTCAGCGTCTTTGTAGTTTCGCCGGTCGGTTGCTTGGTAATCCAGGATAAATCAGTCATGGTTCCTCGCTTCCATGTGAGGCGGTACACTTGGGTACTGCCTCTATTGAGTGCATTGATAAAGGTCAGCCCCGCAAGTATTGCTAGTGCTTGCGGGGCATTTATGTAGCGGCAGTGCCGCCGTCGTGCGTAGTCAGGGACTGCACCTGATTAAGCCGCTAACCGGCCTACGCTCAAAGATTGAGTAGGGCTCACAACTAGCTTGCGCTAGTGTTTTCTTTTGGCTTCTCAGCCTCTAACAGTTTGCGAGGGTTACTGACCTTGAGCGCGTCACATAACTTGATAGCCATGCCAAGACTCATATTTTCGATAGGTCTTGAACCAGTCTCAGTCGCGGCGATTCGCGTGTGCGGCACACCTGACTTGTCAGCTAGTTGACGCTGGGTTAACCCGCGCTTCTGCCTTAACTCCCTAAGACTCATTACCCACCTCGCTTATGCTCAGTGGGCCCGATTATACCTATCGTTGAAACATATGTAGAGTGAGGGGCATAAATCGAAAGGCGTCAATGATGAACGGAACATTCGAGCAGTTAAGAGCAGCCGTGTATGGCCAAGCAGTCGGTGATGCCTTGGGCGTGCCTTATGAATTCATGCCGAGAGATACCTTCCGATGCGAAGGTATGACGGGATACGGTACGCATAACCAGCCGATTGGCACATGGTCGGACGATACCAGCATGATGCTCGCCACATTGGACTCGCTGATCGCCAATGAATGGCAAGTCAATACTGAAGATATGCGAGAGCGATATCTGGCATGGCTGAGTAATGGCGAATACACGATTGACGGACGAGTCTTCGATTGCGGGCGAACGGTCTCCGTCGCGTTGCAGCAGCGTGTGGGCTTAAGCGGTGAACGAGACAATGGCAACGGCTCACTGATGCGGATCATGCCGTTGGCGTTCGCGGATGCTTCCGCGGATGACGTACGTGCCGCATCTGCAATCACGCACGCCCATGCAATCTCGATGGATGCCTGTTCGAGCATGGTGGATGTGTTGCGCGACGGACTCATCAAAGGCATATGGCCGCAAGAGCTGGATGATGAACCGTTACGCGGTATGCCGCGTGATGAAGTTGGTTCGAGCGGCTTCGTCAAAGACACGTATGAGGCGGCGCTCTGGTGCCTCGCGAATACCGATGATTATGCGAGTTGTGTGCTCGCCGCCGTCAACTTGGGTGACGATACAGACACGACCGCCGCCGTCGCCGGATACCTGGCCGGCATCAAATATGGATTCGATGCCATTCCCGCTCAGTGGCTGGCGGTATTGCGCGGACGTGAGCTTATTGAGGATGTGCTTGGACGGACGGAGTCGGCGTGGCATTAAGGCGCTCGCGGTGAGTGGCAACCTACTGTTTCTGTATGCGATGAAGATGGCCAGTACGCCACCATCAACAGTGAGGACTCCCTGCCTACTGTTCTCCACGATCACGCCCAAGCACTGGACGCTCCCATGTCTCGTTCCGCTGAACATTGCCGAGAACTCCCTTCTTCTGGATGCGCATCATCGAATCCCACTTGCTCGACGCCCAGACTGCTTTGGACGGGGATACGCCGCTAGTGGGGGACAGAGATTGAGACGCATTCGGGTTCGAATAGTGTGAGGGATTTGGCTTTGCCAACGGTTGTTGGACACATTCCATACGGTGGTGCCTGTGTTGTTCGCAAAAGTATGTCTATCTAATCGTTAATCGAGGATGACGATATGGTGAGTTTTTCTGCCGCTATAATGTAGGATTATTAACAGGTTACGGCTGAAGAACTGATTACAGTATTAGAACATTTTTTTCTGATATATGTGGTTGGCGTAGATGTGGCATATGCGAGGGGGCATCCTATGGCGGATGATGAAACTCATATCGGTCGAAATAACGAGGAACGCAAGGAAGACGAAAACCGTCGCATTATGGGAAAGGCGCTGGAAGGTGTTGCGGCGGAAACCGTGCAACGCTTTGGTTCTGCCATCAAGGAACATTTAGCGGCCTATGCGGGTGATAGAGAGAAACCTGCTGATGAGAATTCCAGACCTCCTAAGACCTTGAAGTCCATTGCTAAGATGGAGACTAGCAATGAATTCAAAAAGCAGAATCTAGCTCAGCAAGCGGGTTTTAGTGCCGAGGTTGAGGCGGTAGCCAGGAAGAACGCCGATAACATCATTGCTGGCAACGATACGCGATTCAAACGATATGATGACGTGAAGCATCCAGATGGACGGCAAGTGTCGAACGACCCCATCGTGGACATTGTCGAAGTGGATGACTTGGGCAAACCAATCATCGGCTCTGAGGCTCAAATGAAGTTCGTCGGCAGTAGCCCGAAAAAGCTTCTTGATAAGTTGAAAAGCAAGAAATATACAAAATATCGTGATGCAGACGTCAGCATGGTTATTCCGGATGATTATTACGATGTACTGATGGGTGATGGGCCTGACGGCATCAACGAACAGATACGAAAACTTCAGGGCGAGCTGGATGGAGGTCGGCTTGCCGGCAAGAATTCTGAGGCTATTCAGCAGCAAATCGATGATCTGAAACAGATTAAGAAAAGCCTGCGGAAAAGTGGACTCACCAAGCGAGAAGCGTTGTATGCGCGAGAACATCCCAGACGCATGGTGGCGAAAGATGTAGCCAAAGTTGCCAATAAAGCCGGGTTGCAGCAGGCAAGGAATGGTGCGCTGATTGGTGGTGGTGTTTCTCTGATTCGAAATATGGTTGCCTGCATTAATGGCTCTATTGAGCCAGCGGAGGCAGCGAGAAACGTCGGCGTCGATGCAGGCTTGGCTGCGGCGTTCGGCTATGTCACCGCTTTTTCCGGCGCTGCCATTAAGGGTGCCATGCAAAACGCGTCGAGCGAGTATCTGCGTAGTCTATCGAGAACGAACGTTGCAGCTACGATGGTCTCCACTGTAACGGATGTTTCCAAGGTGGTTGCACTGTATTGCCGCGGCGAGATTACTGGAGCTGTTTGTATAGAGCGCCTCGGCCAGCAGGGAATGGGGCAGCTCGGAGGAGTGATGGGCGTTGCCGTGGCGATGGCCGCAATACCTGCAGATGGTGCTTTTATGGCTGCGATGGTTGGTATGGCTGGAAGCACCTTGGGATATGCTGCAGCTGTTGCCGTATATGAGGAATTATCCACTGCTCTGCATGACTATGAGCTGGCGAAAGAGGAGCGTATTCGTGTGGAACGCGAATGTGCGGAAGCGGTGGAGCTCATCCGCCAATATAGGCGTGATATGTCTAGGGATGTCGAGAATTATCTGGCGACTCATGATGAATTGTTTAATAGAGCATTCGATGCAATGGATCAAGCGTTGATTTCCAATGATATTGATGGATATTTGACCGGAAACGCCGAAATTCAAGAATCCTTGGGATACTTGCCAAGGTTTCGGACTCAGCAGGAGTTTGATGATTTGATGGCGTCAGACGACAATTTCGTTTTATAAGGAGGAGCCAGTTAATGAAGTACATCAAAACACGTGATGCATTACAAGCATTTTATTATCTGATTGCTGTCGATGGATCAGTCCGTGACGACGAACGCGCACTATTCGATCATATAGGTGACAATTTGGATGCAAAGCACTTCCATGATTATCGCAAAGAGATTATCGATTCGTGCGATGAGCGTATAAACCAGTGCCACGATTCCGATGATCGCTACGACGTAATTGTTGAGGGTGTTGATGCAGTCTTGTCGCATCGAACGGATAAAAGAGCTGCAGGAATTGCACCAAGGCTGCTTCTGTGGAATATGTTGTCAGTTGCCTTCGCTGATGGGGAATATGATGCAGTAGAAAGCAGACTCATCAGACATATTGCCCGGACGATGATTGCCGATCGTTCCATATACCCCGAAATGGAACATCTTATGCGCGCGGCGTATGACGTGCGAGGCGAGCTCGACTGGATCAGCAATTCCGAACTGCCATATAGTGAAGTTCGCCCCATGGTGGATCAGCTGGAAGAGCGCGTGAATGTTCTCCAAAACGCTGCCGTGTTGCTGATTGAAGACGAGACGGCCGCGCCAGCCCCGGAAGTCATGGTTCCAGAGAAGGACGTGTTTGATCAGACCAAGGATGCCGTTGACTCGGTGGTCGCTCCGGTTGTGGATCAGGTTCAGCAGGGTGCTCAGGGAGCCGCGGATGCGGTGAAGCATACGTTTGACGATAATGTTGCTCCTGTTCTCAACCAAGTTGGCGATGCGCTGAAGCCGGTGAATGATGCAGTGCTGAAACCGGTAGGCAACGCAGCCAATGAGGTTGCGAAACGTGCGGGTGACGCAGCCAATGAGGTTGCGAAACATGCGGGTGACGCAGTCAATGAGGCTGCAAAACGTGCGGGCGATGCGGCCCATGCTGTACAAGGCTTCTTCGGTGGCCTCTTTGGACGCAAATAAGAGAAACCCAGGAAGGAATTCACTATGCCATTTTTTGTTGTTCCACTATTCATCGGAATGGCCGCTGCTGCCGGTACCGCAGGCGTGGGTATGGCTGCCAAAGGTAGTCTTGATCAGCACACGGCGAATCAGCTTAACGACAATTCCGGAGCACGCATTCGATGGGCAGCTAATAACCTCGAAAAGCTTCGTGGGCAATGTTCAGATTCCCTGAATGCCTTGGGCAAAGAGAAAGTCATTATTTTGGATGGGAGCGTTCAGCGCTTCCTTGATGCTTTTCAACAGCTGAAAAATGTTGATTTTACTGCGTCCGAAGGGCTTGATGAGCTCAATAAACTGCGCATAGACAAAGCGGCTTTTGCTGAACTTAAAACCATGGGAAACATAGCTTCGTCTTTGCTGGAAGGTGGTGTGACCGGTGCGGCCAGCGGTGCATTGGCTGCGTTTGGTGCATATAGTGCCGCGTCGGCACTTGCCACGGCTTCCACAGGAACTGCGATCAGTGCATTAAGTGGTGTGGCTGCTTCCAACGCCACGTTGGCGTTCTTCGGGGGAGGGTCTTTGGCTGCAGGTGGCTTGGGCATGGCCGGTGGCGCCGCTGTACTTGGAGGTTTAGTTGCAGGTCCTGCATTGCTGGTCATGGGCGTTATCATCGGTGCCAAGGGTGGCAAAAACCTTGAGGAAGCGAAGACCCAGTCTGCTGAGGCAAGCAAGTATTGTGAGCAGATGATGGCCGGTGCGGACCAGTGCGTTGCCATTCGTCGGCGTAGTTATATGTTCCACGCTTTGCTTGCCCGTCTTGATGCTAAATTCCTGCCTTCAATTCTTGAAATGGAAAATATCATAAAGACCGAGGGAACGGATTATTCGCAATTCCGTCAGGAAAGTAAGAAGACTATTGCCGCAGCTGCGTCCACTGCAGCATCAATCAAGGCCGTGCTAGATACTCCTCTGCTGGCCGAGGATGGGTCACTTACTTTGGAGTCGGAGAAGCTGATGAAGAACAGTGGCATTTGATGGGATGAGGATTCCGGAGCTGGACTGATGGTTCTGTGTCTTCTTCCGTCATTTTTCATGGCTTCATATAGATACGGCGCATGACGAATTCGACCAGGCGATCTGGGAGAAAGCGCTTGAGTTGCATCAGGGCCTTGTAGCTGCTGCCGACGGCGATGCGCACCGGGGGATTGCGTTTGCCGAGCGTCGCGACGATGACTCGGGCCACGCTTTCCGGACCGTCGCCGGTCTGCTCGTCATGAGCCATTTGCCCGACCGAACGTTGGCATTCGTCGTAGTACGGTGAATTGGCTGGTTCGGCGAGGATACGCGAGCCGGTGAATCCAGTGGATAGGTCACCCGGTTCGACGATTGTGGCGGTGATGCCATGACGGCGCCCCTCCAACCGCAGCGCCTCCACATACATTTCCAGCGCCGCCTTTGTGGAAGAGTAGTGCGATTGGAACGGCAAACCCAGCCGTCCTCCAATCGAGCCGACAACGATGACTCGTCCCCGCTTACGGTTGCGTGCCGCGGTACGGCGCAGCAACGGCAGTGCGATTTCGTTGACCTGCAACACGCCAAAATAATTCACATCGAACTGCTTGCGAGCGAGCGTCATTGGTGTGCATTCCGCAGAGCCGGCGATGCCGAATCCCGCGCAATGGACGATAGCGTCCAATCGGGGGAGAGCGCCGAGAATGCGCGTGATGCCAGCCGGCTTGGTGACGTCCATTTCGTAGGTAAACAGTTCGCTGTGGCCAAGACGCTGAGTCTCAGGGATATTCTCGTCCGCACCGAGTCCCACTGCAATCACACGCCAACCCCGCACAGCGAGCATCCGTGCAGTCGCCTTGCCGATACCGCTCGTGCCGCCGGTGACCAATGCCACCGGCCGTCCATCATCTTTGATTGGTTCCATGTGTACTATTATCGCGCGATTATTGTGCGGTGAGGATACCGAAATTGCGGTGTGACAATAACAGTAGATTCTTGAAATGTTAGAATCCTTAGTGCAAGCGAAAACCGTGCACGAAGCTAATGCGGTACTTCCTCTCAAGATGAAGCGCATATTTGCTATGTCGTTTGGTCCTGACTATTGTAGGAAATGGACTTTGAGCTTACGCGTGGTTTGGGTCCGAGGTCGGTGACACCCCCGCTGATCCGTTGGGTTCCGCTGAAAGAGTTGGAGCTGATGACGGTGACTGTGGGGGTGTGCTGTTTTTCAGGTAATCGACACCGTACTTGAGGAAATCGTAGATTCTTATGTCCTTGCGCAGGTCGTAATCGAGTTGTTCTCCTGACTCGATTCTGACTTTGGCCACGGTCTTCAGGAGTCTTTCAAGCTCATTGAGATCGATTTCAGATTGGTACAGCAGAACAAGGCGTTTGTAAGCATCATTGGGGAATGCGCTGATGAGACCAGTGACACTTTTGTCCTGTAGTTTTGCTCGTCCGGTCTCACGAATCCTCCGATCTGTCTTGTTGAGATACGCTTCCATCGTAGTTTTATCAGCAATTTCCTTTTGCGTTCGCTGCCCGAGAGGCCCGTCGTAACGACGCAAGTAATAGTACATGGGAGCACCGCCCTGCTTTAACATCGCATCCAAGTATTCTCCAATAACCAATTCCGGCGAGAATTGCTTGTTTTTGAAGAGTGCATCTTCATGGAGTTCCGACAATGTTACTTTGCGGCCGTAGTCCACCACCCCAACACCAACAATCACATTTTTGTTGGGCGGAAGTTCGTCCATATGCGAGAGTTCTACGGCAACTACACTCTCTGCGCCGGTTCCGGTATAAGAAGCCTTGTACAACTGCCTCAGAATTTGGTTCAGCACTTTCGGCGCATAGCGCTGATTTGTTTTGGCTATGGCTTCATAAATCGGAGCAAAGTCCGGCGTGCTGATGGCAGTCATCTCCACAGTCTGGCCATTGTCTACTTCGTAGCTTGCGCTCTTTATAGCGCGGGAGTCTGAATACTGTACGAAGATGAAACGCTTGGCTATTTCTCGTGCCCGAGTTTCTCCAGCACAAGAAGCAATTGAAGAAATAATCTCCCGTATATCCTGGTCATTCAACGAATATCCCAGGAAAATAATCGGATATTCGCCAAATATAGTGAGAATTTTTGAAGTCAGGTAATCCTGATGCTCTCGCAGCCGCTGGTAGTCTCGTTCATTGATGACCATGGAACTTGGATCAGTTGCCGACCCGTGAATCTTGTAAATTTCGCCAATTCCCATCAGCGGGGAAAACAACAAATCCTCTTGCCGGATATATACGTCATATTTTGGGAATACCGATTCCATAAGACCGTCATAGTTGGTGGTGATTACGCCGGCGACATGACGGGTCGCTTTACGTAATATATCCAACTCCTCGGTCATCAATGTTGGTTGGAACGAAGACAGATGGTCGGCGATATAGATCTTCATTGGTGAGATTCCTGATTCGAACTCCGCACGATGCGTCTCAACCCAATCCGCGAATTTGGGTTGATTGATAGCATCAAGAAAATCTCTTTCCATTAATGAGGCGATATGGGGATAGACCGTGTTCTTCTTGCCGTCGCCTTCCGATTCAGCCGTTAGCTTGTATTGGAAATATGGCTTCATCGGACTCCCGGCATTCTCACATACCCATTTGAGCAAGCCATCCCAGTCTTCAGCTCCCATATAGCGGCGCGACATGCCTGATCCCACGAACAGGAAAGGTACACGGTTGGCCTCGGCCAATAGATGCAGTATTGTTTCTCGCACCTGTGCGTTGAAATCTGTATCTGCCATGGATATCCCCTCTCCATTGTCGGTGTATGTAGGTTCAACACTCTACCGTATGAATGGGATGCTCAGCGTGACCTCGCGAACGGTTACCAATTATGAAGAAGCTGGAGCGCCGGTGTCGCAGACAGCGGCGCTGGCTGATGCGTTGCAGATTATGCCGTCGTTTTATGCTCAATAGTGTGCCATATGTGACGGTAGATTTCGGCAAGACCGCAGAACGTGTCCGTTTTGATATCGCACATGGAATGGGCATCTGATGATGCGTGAAATGGTATCCGAGGATGTAGCTGCCGCAGTAACGCGCGATACCGAAGGTGAAGCTCATTCGTTCGCCGCGAATCTTTTGATGCCGAAGCGCCGTGTTCTGGGCATGGTGCCGACTCACGCTTCAGTGTCGCAGATTTTGGCTGCGAAACATTATTTCAAGGTTTCCGCAATGGCTATGGCTCGCCGGGCCTATGAGCTGGGCCGATTGTCTGAATGGGAATATCGGCAGGTTTGCTCAGAACTGACGGTTCAAGGATACAAGAGTGGCGAGCCACGTGATCTGCGCCCAGAACAGTCGAAGGTATTCCGATTCGTGGCTGATACCAATAGGCAGAAGGGCATATCGGTTTCTACGGTGAGTGAGGAGACCGGGCTTGTGCCCAAAGAATTGCATGGATTGTCGTTTGGAAATATTTGGGCGGTTACGGGTGGGAGTAGCCTGAGTCAGAGAGCCATCTTGGGTCGAAATGAATCTGTTTGAGCTGACATCGCAATCTGGGTTGTGCAATGACTGAGTAACCCCTTGCACTTTTGAAAGACCGCTTCGTCAGCTTCCACGAGCTTCGTTAGTTGCATTTTTGCTGCAATAACGCCAATTCTATCATCTTCGTGAGATTCGTCAATTGCCGCTGATTTCGCCGTTCTCAGAGGTCATCGTGTCTGAATCGTGTCTGAGTCACAGACACGATGACAATCATTTCTCCAACGATGAGATGGCTGGATGACTGAGGAACACCAAAGACGGCAACTCAGTCTTCGTCGCGCGGCGTCATGCGACCGCGAGCATCATTCCTCATCCTGCAATTCTCAATGGATAGCAGCATTCATTATTGTCTGATACAGCTACATAAATAAGGATCATTGCCAGTTCTAGAATCTTCGTCAAACGGCCATTTGTTAGAACTGATTAAAACGGAGTTTGCCCGTAGATTCGAGAATGAGGACACGGCTACTTGCGGTCTCGGCGAGGTAGCCAATATATGGAATAAAACTGTCAAGCCTACGAATATCCCGGGAACGCTCTGGGAGCACTACAGCATTCCGGCGTTTGATGCCGAACAGTATCCTTCCTATGAATTGGGTGACACTATTAAAAGCAATAAGTATGAAGTCGTTTCAAATTCAATACTTGTGTCAAAGCTCAATCCGTCTACTAGGCGGCTCTGGATACCGCAGTTAATAGATGAGAAGAGCGCAATTTGTTCTACGGAATTTATGGAATACGTGCCAAACAATCCGAAAGAATACAGCTTCTATTGTTCCGCGCTTTTGCAAGATAGGTTCTTTAGTTATCTTGCTGGTCATGTCACAGGGTCTACTGGCTCTCGCCAGAGAGTCCACCCTAGCGACACTCTTGCATATGAAGTTCCCAATCCAGATGCTTCGGAGATTCTGAATTACTGCAATTATGCTGATCCCCTCATTAAGCAACTCAGAAATTCAAGTATCGAAAGGCAAAAGCTAACACAACTACGCGCTGTGCTGCTGCCCAAGCTCATGTCAGGTGAAATTGACGCATCAAAGGTCGAACTGCCTACGCCGCCAACACAAACTGCTCCGACAAATGGCCGTTTGTGGTTGGTGAGAGTGTTGTTTTCGTGTTGTTCCGCATTATGTATATGGACATCCCGCACGAGCGTTGAAGCGAAAGGCAGCACAATGGTAGGCAACCATACCGTGGAATCGATATTGAAAGCTATGCAGAATACGTTGAACGCACACCAGCTTAAGCGACTCAAAGGCGTGTTATCAGCTAATCTCGCCGTAGAAACGAATACTGTTGAGGACAATGAAAACAAGAACTTACTCAATTCCTTCCTCACGGCGAAAGAGCTTGAAGGATGCAGTGAACGCACATTGAAATACTATGAATCAACGCTTGCTCACTATATACGGGAAACCAGTGCTCCGCTCACCCAAGTGGATACTGAGCAGCTTCGCGCATATCTCACCGATTATCAAGATACGCACGTCGTGGGCAAGGTAACAATTGATAACATCCGTCGTATACTTGCCACGTTCTTTTCATGGTTGGAGGATGAGGACTACATCGTTAAGAGTCCTGCTCGCAAGATTCGCCGTGTAAAAGCACCTGTCAGAGTCAAGGAAATCATTTCGGACGAGGATATGGAGCGCCTGCGTGATGGTTGTGAGACAATAAGAGATCTTGCAATGATTGATTTGCTCTCATCTACCGGTATGCGTGTAGGAGAACTGGTGAAGCTCAACAGGACTAGTATCAATATGGGGGAACGCGAATGCATCGTGCAGGGAAAGGGAAACAAGGAACGAAAAGCGTATTTTGATGCTCGCGCTAAACTTCACCTCGAAGAGTACTTGCGGGAGCGCAACGACGACAATCCAGCTTTATTCGTCGGCCTTTGCGGCAACCATGCACGAATCTCCATCTGTTCTGTGGAAAATCGTTTGCGTTCGCTTGGCAAAAAGCTGCAATTGCCTCGCGTCCACCCGCACAAGTTCCGTCGTACTATGGCCACCAATGCCATTAATCGTGGTATGCCAGTTGAGCAGGTTCAAAAGCTTCTTGGGCACGTTAAGATAGAGACCACTATGGAATACGCTTTGGTCAGCCAAAGTAACGTAAAAGCATCGCATAGGAGGTATCTGGGATGACTTTCCTAGGTGATTTATGCTTCAAGATCGGTAGCGGGGCCACTCCCAAGGGAGGAAAGGACTCATACCGAGGTGGTGGTTATGCACTAATACGCAGCCAAAATGTGCAGGACTGGGAATTCACCAAAAGCGGATTAGCCTACATTAATGATGAGCAAGCTTCAAAACTTGATGCGGTGCAAGTTGAGTCTGGTGATGTTCTACTCAACATTACGGGGGATTCTGTCACGCGTGCTTGCATAGTGCCGGCTGATATACGTAAAGCTCGTGTTAACCAGCATGTCTGCATTGTCAGACCCGATGGAGAACGGTTGGACAATGTGTATTTGCTGATGTTCTTGGAAAGTATAAAGAGGCGGCTTCTACAGATTGCTTCCTCGGGGGCAACAAGAAACGCCCTTACGAAAGCGTCCATAGAGGCGCTCGATCTCCGTCTTCCAACTATTGAGGAGCAGCGGAGAATAGCTGCTCCTATTAGAAATATCAGCGCACAAATTGATAATCTCACTCAGATAAACGGCCATTTGTACTCGTCTGAGCTTGTTCTGGCGGCGTAGGCAATTCGACCTTGGATACGCCGATTTCGCCCGACATGAGCTTGGGGAGCAACGTACCACGAAGTTGTTCGAGGGTGGCAATTTCTCTTCTATTTGTTGAAATAAGATTCAGGACTCTGTTGGCTTCAGAAGAAAACGCCTTTACAACGTCATCAATAGCGGGAATTCTATAGGACATTATTTGTTTTTTGTCGCCGCGGGGCATCTTGGTTCCTTTAGAGCCAGCTACCGTATATTCAAAGAAAGCATCAGAATATAAAGTGAAATAAAGAAGAGATGCCATATCGTCTGATTTGGCCCGAAATGCTAACACATCATTTGAACAGGTGCCCATACAATCCGCAAACCATATCTTCTTAAAATATGGACGGATGTTTGATATTAGAATATCTCCGGGATGATAGACCGTTACCTTTCCGGAGGTGGGAAGCTTGGAGGCTATCTGCCTGCCTCTCTTATCGGCAATGAGACTTTCTGTTGAAACATAAGTTTCAAGAACAGCGTTTTCTATAGCGGTTTTATCGTTGACGAATTCGCAAATATCATTTAGATTGCAGTTCTTCTGATTCTTGGATAGCTCCACATACTTGGCTGACGTGAGCTCCAACAAATGGCCGTTTGTGCGGGTGAGACACGTGACTTTATTATCAATCGGCTGAATAAAGCTGACTATCTTATCCTGTAGATTGCGGCTGGGAAGGCTAATCTCTATGTTTAGGAGTGATTTTTGACTTAATTTTGGCTGAGTTGATCCAGTAATATATGCAGATAAATTCATCTCATTTAAGAGATAGCAGAGATATCTAAGATTGCAGAATGGTGAACCACAAAGTACATGTGCGTGATTATTGACGCGGAATTTTCCTGTAGCCCAATTTGCTATAGGTTGTTTATTGGAACGCAAATTCTCCCCGTCCTCAGCGACAAGAAGTTTATCACCGACGAAGGTGTAGTCATCTAGATAGTCGACTACACCTTGGGCTCCATAATAGGGATATATTCCTTTTCGTGCTGCTCTCTGTTCGGCGGAGAGGGGTTCCCTTCTTGCGTCTTCAAGAGTAATAACTTCGGAAAGCCTGTACGTATTAAATTTCATATCCGATGGCCTCCAGGTTCTTCTTGATTTCGGCTTGCAGGCGGTTGGATTCCTCGAAGCATTTGGCGAGTTCGCCGGTCAGGCGCTTCATCTTCTCGTCGAATGGTTCGTCGTCCTCTTCCTGGTCGGCGATACCGACGTATCGGCCGGGCGTCAGAATGTAGTCCTGTTTGGCGATGTCCTCGATGGACACCGCGGCGGAGAACCCTTTCTCCTCTTCCAGGGTCCCGTCACGGAATGCGTCGAATGTGGACGCGATCCTCTGTATGTCTTCGTCGGTGAGCGTGCGCTGTGAACGGCTGATCATCGTGCCCATGTTGCGCGCGTCCACGAACAGCGTCTTGGAGCCTTCGGGGCGTCCTTTGCTCAGGAACCACAGGCAGACCGGGATCTGTGTGGAGAAGAACAGCTGCGTCGGCATGGCGACGATGCCTTCCACCAATCCGGCGTTGACGATGTTCTTGCGGATCTCACCCTCGTTGTTCGTCTGCGACGACAGCGAGCCGTTGGCCAGCACCAGTCCGATGCGGCCGGATTGGGAGAGATGGTGGATCATATGCTGCATCCACGCGAAGTTCGCGTTGCCTTCGGGCGGCATGCCGTACTCCCAGCGCGGATCGTCCTTGAGCTTGTCGCCGCCCCAGTCCGACATGTTGAACGGAGGGTTGGCCAGGATGTAGTCGAATCGTTCGGTGCGGTGTAGGTCGTTGAAGAACGTGTCGTCGTTCTTCGGGCCGAGGTCGGCGTCGATGCCGCGGATGGAGAGGTTCATCTTGGCCATCTTCCATGTGGTCGGGTTCGATTCCTGGCCATAGACGGAGATGTTGTTGACGTTGCCCTGATGGTTGCGTACGAACTCGGCGGACTGCACGAACATGCCGCCCGAACCGCAGGCGGGATCGTATACGCGTCCTCGGAAGGGTTCGATGACGTTGACCAGTGTTTTCACCACGCATTCCGGCGTATAGAATTCGCCGGCGTTCTTGCCTTCCTGCGCCGCGAACTGCGACAGGCAGTACTCGTAGGTGCGTCCGAGCAGGTCGTGGGTGTCGCCGTTTTCGGCCATCTTCACATTGGTGAACAGGTCGACCACTTCGCCGAGCCGTCGCTTGTCCAATTCCGGGCGTGCGAAGTTCTTCGGCAGGATGCCTTTGAGCTTCTTGTTCTCCTGTTCGATGAGCCTCATCGACTCGTCGATGACCTTGCCGACCTCAGGGGTGTGCGCGGCGGCGGCCACGACCTCCCAACGTGCCTCCTTCGGCACCCAGAAGATGTTCTCTGACATGTACTCGTCGCGATCCTCCTCGAAGCCTTCGCCTTCCTCCACGAGTTCGGCGTGCTTGGCCTCGAAGTTATCCGAAATGTACTTGAGGAAGATCAGTCCCAGCACGACGTTCTTGTATTCGGAGGCGTCGATGTTGCCGCGCAGCTTGCAGGCCGCGTCCCAGATCTGTTCCTCGAAGCCGAGGGCTTGGGTGCTTGTCTTCTTCGCCATGAATCAGTTTCCTTCTCCGTAGTCAACCCATAGTTCGCATTGCTGCATCACCGTCTCGATGGCCTCCGGCACCTCGTCCGGCGGGTACTTGTGCTTCTTCAGCAACCGTTTGATCGACCGGCGCATGCGCGCGCGAGCATCGTCTTTCTTCTGCCAGTCTATCGTGCGGTTCCTGCGTAGCGTGTCAGTCAGTTCCCTCGTGATGGCGACCAGTTCGTCGTTCGCGTAGAAGTCCTTGATGGCCTGTGGCTTGGTCAAGGCATCGTAAAAGGCGAGTTCCTCGTCGTCGAGACCGAGCGCCTTGCCTTCCTGACGCGCCTCCATGATCTCCTTGGCCATGTCAAGCAGCTGCTGGATGACCTCGGCGTTGGTGAGCATGCCGTTGAGATAGGCGTTCACCGACTGTTGAAGCATCTCGGAGAACTTGCCGGCCTTGACCACGCTCTTCTTGCGGTATGCCTTGACCTGATCGTCGATGAGCTTCCGCAATAGTTCGACCGCGAGGTTCTTCTGCTTCATCTGCGCGACTTCGGCCAGGAACGACTCGTCGAACAGTGACACCTCCACCGTGCGGTCCTCGAACAGGTCGATGACGCCCTCGTTGTGCACGCCCTGCTCGATGATGGCGGCGATCTGCTTGTTGATCTCCTTCAGGGACATGCGGGGATTGCCGGGGTTGGCGTTCAGCACTTTGAGCAGCTGCGTGCGCAGCACGTCGATGTATGCCTCTTCGATCTTCAGATCGTCGGCGACCATGCTGCGGCACAGGCCGAAGGCCTGGGCCATCTCCTTGGCGCATTTGATGAAGTCCTTGCGGTCCTTCTCCCGTTCCGGGTCAAGCAGGAAGTCCGCGCCGTCCGCGATGGCTTCGGCCATCTGCTCGGCGGAATCGGTGCGGATTTGATCCCGGTAGTCCAGTCCGTGCAGGAAGTCCCTGCATGCGCTCAGCTTGTCAAGGAAGAGCGGGTACGCGGTGTCGGCCACGTTCATGTCGCCGTAGCGTTCGCGGTCGCGTTTGGTGTAGTCATGCATCGCGCGTTTCAGGGCTCCGGCGATGCCGATGTAGTCTACGATCAGGCCGCCTTCCTTGCCTTTGTACACGCGGTTCACTCGTGCCACGGCCTGCATGAGGTTGTGGCCCTTCATGGGCTTGTACACGTACATCGTAGACAATGATGGCACATCGAAGCCGGTCAGCCACATATCCACCACGATGGCGATCTTGAACGGGCTGTCGTCGTCCTTGAACTCCTTGGCAAGCTCCGCCTTATGCGCCTTGTTGCCGATGATCTTGTGCCATTCCTCCGGATCCTGATTGGAGGAGGTCATGACCACATGCATCTTGTCCGTCCACTGCGGTCGCAGTTCGAGGAACTTCTCGTACATGCGCATGGCGATGTTCCGCGAGTAGGCGACGACCAGCGCCTTGCCCGTGAGCTCGTCCGCGCGGTTGTCCTCATAGTGCTTCACGATGTCGCGGCACAGGGAATCAATGGTCTCCGGAGCCCCGAGGATGCTGTCCATCGTCGCCAGATCATGTTTGCTACGATCAATGGCCGACTCATCGACGCCATCCGCAATGTTCTCGTACTCCTCGTCCAATTCGCGGAGCACGTTCTCATCCAGCTTGAGCGACACCACACGGCTCTCGTAGAACACAGGGCGGGTGGCGCCGTCCTCGACCGATTGCGTCATGTCGTACACGTCCACATAATCGCCGAATATCTCACGCGTGGACTTGTCCTGCGTCTCGATCGGAGTGCCGGTGAATCCAATGTAGGAGGCGTTCGGCAGCGCCTGCCTCACCTTCAGCGCGTCACCCACCGAATGCGTGCCGTCCGTATGGAGCTTTATCTCCAGCCCGTACTGGCTGCGATGCGCCTCATCGGCCATGACCACGATGTTGCGGCGTTCGGACAACGGTTCGTCGGACTCACTGAACTTCTGCATCGTGGTGAACACGATGCCGTTCGCCTGCCGATTGTTCAGTAGCTCGATGAGGTTCTCGCGGCTTGCCGCCTGCTGAGGTGTTTGGCGCAGGAAATCCGCGCATTTGGCGAACTGGCTGTATAGCTGCCCGTCCAAATCGGTGCGATCGGTAGTCACCACAATGGTCGGACTGCTGACCTGTTCGGCCAGCAAATGCGCGTAGAACACCATCGACAACGATTTGCCCGAACCTTGCGTATGCCAGAACACGCCTGCCTTGCCATCGCTGTTCATGGCATGCAGGGTGCTGTCGACCGCCTTGTGGACGCCGAAGTACTGATGGTATGCGGCGAGAATCTTCGCGGTTCCCTCTTCGGACTTGGAGAAGCAGATGAAATTGCGGAGAATGTCGAGCAACCGTTCCTTCGGGAACATGCCGTCAAGCAAGGTGGTCCACCGGATGGCGATCTTGTTGGCGATCTTCGAGTAATCGCCGTCAGCGGTCTTCCATTGCATGAAACGATCCTCGCTGGCCGTGATGGTACCGACGCGGGTATCGCTCATATCGGTCATCACGCAGAACGCGTTATACGCGAACAGGGACGGGATGACCTGCATGTAGTTGCGCAGCTGCAGGTAGGCATCCGACGCGTCGACGTTCTCCCTTGACGGGGATTTCAGCTCGAACACCACCAGTGGCATGCCGTTCACGAACACGATCACATCGGGACGCTTCTCTTCATACTCGACGTAGGTCCACTGGTTGACCACATTGAATACGTTTCGTTCCGGATGCTCGAAATCCACGATTCTTATATGATCGGTGTCGGTCTTCTCCCCGTCGAAGAATGACACTTCGACGCCGGATTGGAGGTAATCCATGAACTGGATATTACGGGTCAAAAGATCCACGCCTTCGATATCCGATATCTTCCGCAACGCTTCAGCGAGCGCGGCGGAATGCGCCTTCGGATTGATTCGGCGTAAGCAATCCTCCAGCACGCCAGGCAGCAGGATGTCACGATATGACTCATTCGTGCGCTTCACGTTCGGGCCATACAGCCATTCATAGCCCAAAGTTTGCAGATGCTGGATAACAGCTTGCTCGAACATTGCCTCGTCAAATACGGAAAACTTCTTGTCGGCATTCAGGTCGACGGAATCATCAATGTTGCCCATTTCAAGACTCCTGCCTCGCCGCAGTGACTATTGCAGACATTTGCCCACCGGTCATGGAAAGCGCTCCTTGACAACACTCTGAGAAAGCACTGGCACTGCTTTCAACCACGCGGAATGACAACAATCTGAAGACTGTCGTCATCCCGCCACTTTGGTACTAGTGTAATGCAGCATCCTTGCTCAGCTTGCCGTCGAACGCCTGGTTGACGAGCGTGTAGACGGCCTGTGCCACGCCGATGACTCCGGTGAGGACGATGCCCCATCCGTAGCCGTGGAAGCCGTTGGTTGCGGCGATGGTGATGACGCCGAGCAGGATGCTCACGCCGAGGCTGGTCAGTCCCACGTAGTCGGCGGGGATGTATTTCTTGAACGCCTGCACGAGCGCGGGCGCGACGAGGGCGACGATGCCGGCGGCGAGGGTGGTTGCTGCGGAAATATCCATAAATGTTCTCCTTGGTTGGTTAGCTTCAGATATGGGAAGCGCGGCCTCCGGCGTGGTACCGAAGGCCGCAGTCGGTATGGCAGCTGCCTAGTAGCGCAGCTGCTGTCCGGGGTAGATCAGGTTGGGGTTCCTGAGGTTGTTGAGCTGGGCGACGTGCTGCCAGCCGGAAGCGCCGAAGATGCCGCTCAGGGTCTCGCCGCTTTTCACGACGTGAATCCGCGTGCCCCCGTCGGTGCTCGTGGTCGGCGTGCTGTTGCCGCGGTAGGTGACGGTCTGGCCGGGCCAGATGCGGTTGATGTTCCCGGAGGGCACGCTCCATGCGGTCACGGGCCATAGTCCGGTTCGTGCGGCGATGCCGCTGATGGTGTCGCCGGAACGCACCACCATGCTGTAGCCATTACCGATGTTCGGTCGGGACGGCTGCGGTGCGGGTTGTGGTGCCGGTGCGGGTGTAACGGTACCGGGGTTGGCGTACTTGTTCCACTGTGTGGTGGTGCCGCGGAAGTAGTTCAGATCCAGCGGGCCCGCGTAGCCGTTGATGCGGCCGTTGCTGGTGTACTGGCGCATGGCTTCGCCGTAGCGCCCGTAGTTCCACGGTCGTGTCTGGTAGCCGGTGGCGTTGTTGTTGGCGTACTGTGCGACCCATAATCCGCAGTGGCTGCGCACGTCGGCCGGGATCTGGTACAGGTAGGCGGCGCTCGTGTAGACGAGCGGCCATACGCCGGTCCTCTCGTGGACTCTGTTCACGAAGACGCGCACCCAGTTGGAATCGCCCCACGCGGCGTTCTGGTAGCCCTCCCAGTCGAGCACGAGCACCGCACGGCCCAGATACGGCCGGACGGCGTTCACGAAGTAATCGGCTTCCGCGGTGGCGTTGCCGCCGCCGGCGTAGTGGTAGAAGCCGAGGCTCTTGCCCCGCTGCTGCACGCAGCGTGCCTGGCTGGTCATGTATCCGTTGGTGAAGCCGGTGCCCTGCGTGGCCTTGACCACGGCGAAGTCGTAGTCGGCGGTGCAGGTGACGGTCGGAGACTGCCAGCCGGATACGTCGATGCCGCGCATGTCGGCCATCGCGCTGGGCGTGACGGTGAACATGGCGAGCAGCAGCGCCACTATGGCGAGTAGTCGGTGTCTGATTCTGGACATGCCTTTGTCCTCTCTTATGGGGAAAGCCCCATTGCGATTGGCGTCGCATGGGGCTTTCCGGTTTTGACTGATCGGTCTGTTCTGTTGTTCTTCAGTTATGGGTGGTGTGGTCGGTAGTTCCAGTCGTCGGTGTCGAGCCTGTGCCGGTAGTCGTCTTCGAGTTGCTGGCAGCGCACGTGACCGGGCCCGTTGCCGCCGAGCTCCGTGTATGCCTTGCCGGCGTCGAGTTGGTGTTCGTGCTGCATACGGCTCGTGGTGGGAAGGAACAGGCTCTGCCGGTAGATCTCCAGTTCGAGCCGGCGGATGGTCGCGGACTCGGCTATCGCCTGTTCGAGGTTCCGGCGTTGGTCGATGCGACGCAGCAGCCATGAGACGAGCGAGGTGACGGCGCCGCTGCCGATGACCGTGCACAGGATGAGAATTAGCGGATGCGTAGTGGTGAGACTCATTTCCTTACTGCGCCCACGACTCTGAAAGTGAAAGATGGCGAACAGACTCGCGCCGTAGTGGCGCCGCTGCTGCTTACGTACAAAGTGTATGGGGTCGCCTCCTCCAAGCTGTCGAAGAACTCAAGAGAGATGTTGCCGGTGCCTTCAACAGGAGTGGCTTTGACTCCGACCCAAGAAACACCGTCGGTCAGTCCCCGAGAGGAAACCAACACCATCGTGAGGAATCTGACGGCATACGTATTCGCGGGCGAAAACTCAAAGGTATCCGGCAGCACCTGAATCTCCACAGGCCCTTCGACACTAGGTGTGTTCCGGTATTCCGGGTTCGGGGAAAGCGTGATTATCGGCTCGTAGTAGATGCCCATACCTCTGTAGACAAGAAGCGTACCGACATTGAACGGCGAGGCATAAAGACCAGTCTTCGAGTATGACCGGGCGTTATCCTTCAGATACAAAACGCCGTCCGACCATACGCTGAAATCCGGCCCCGGCCTGACGATACCCGCCTTATCAGCCGTCGCCAGACCGCCGGCATCGCCAGGGTCGCCTTTATCTCCCTTCTCGCCTTGCTTGCCGCGCGGCAGACCCAACGCGATGATGGTGTCGCCGTTCGCGTCCGTACTGGTGTTCACGGTCGGCGTCGCAGCGTCGAGCGCCGTGGCGGTCACGCTGCTGATCTTGCTGCCACGTGGGATGCCGAGGTTGAGTTTGCGCTTCAGCCCGGTGCCGGCCAAGGCGCTCGTGGCCTTCTTCGCCGGTGTGAGCGTGGTGACGGTGCCGATGTCGATGCTCGCTTCGGCGATTATCTGTTTGGCTTCGTCGATGGTGTCGTGAAGATCTTTGAGTGGATCCGCGATTCCAGGGGCCTTCGGATTCACACGCGCCGGTTCGACCATAACGGGAATGTTGCGGCTGGAGATGATGCTGCCGTCCGCATCCTCGATGTCGATGCCGAGCACGGTGCGCTCGCCGGCGTCCTGCAGCAGTGAGCGCGGCACAGGCGTGGTGAAGCTGACACGGTACACGCCGGTGGGGTTGTCGGTGCCGGCGGTTTTGGTCATGTCGGTGAATCCGCCGCCGCTGTTCGGGTCTGTGGGGTCCCGGTTCCATGTCAGTCGTGCTGATAAGCCGTTGAGGTCGTCTACGTCGTTGCCGCCGTCGGTGATGTTGAACTTGAGGACGCGCCCATCCAAGTCGCCTGCGTTGAGCCGTATCGGTGGCGCGTAGTCGTTGGCGAGGTCGAGCGTGGCTTCGATGGTGCGGTATTTCTCGATTTCATAGCGTGCCACGATGGCTCCTTATTCAGTAGGTTCCGGTTCCTGTTTGACGAACGCACCGTCCTTGAACGTCCATGTGCCTGAAGCGTCGGTGAGACTGATGGCGTCGCCTAGGGTGATGGCGAGGTCTTCATAGTGGAAGGTGACGCCGATGGTCGATTGCTGGATGACTTGGGCATGGTTGGCGGTGATGGTGGCCGCATCGTCCCACGTCTTGGCTTTCGCGTTCACGGTCGCTGCGGTCGCATCCCAGACGGGTTGCTTGGCGGCAAGGGTCGTGCCGGCGTTGTCCCAGCTTGAGGACTTCTGTTCGAGGGTGCCGGCGGCGGCGTTCCACTTGCCGCTGTTGTCCACGACGGTCTGTGCGACCTGATCCCATTTGGATGCGTTCTGCGTGACCTGTTGGCTGGTGCTTTGCCATGTGGCGGTGCCGGCGATCACCCGGTCGAGGCGTTGCTCGGCACTGCGGCTTGAGGCGGTGAACCGTTCGATGATGTTGCCGATGGTGATGACCGTCAGCGCGGGGTCGAGCAGGTCCTCCTCCAGTTGGAGCACACGGCCCGCGAGCCGCAGGTCGGGCGTGAATGTGGTGTCCACGAGCAGTACGCGGTCGCCCAATGCGACGCCGGCGGTGTCCATGCCGGCCTTGGTGAGTGTGAGCACGTCGGCCTCGTAGCTGACCGTGGGCGTGCTGCGGCGTTTGAGCTCGGCCTTGGTTTCGTCGAGCAGTTGTTGTTTGTCCTCGCAGTCGCCGTTCTTGTAGATGCCTTCAGCCGGGTGGATCGCGGTGGTGGTGACTTCTGTGATGTTCACGTCGTCCACGTAGACCTGTTCGGCATGCCGATCAAAGTGCAGCACACCCACGGCCGCTGGTCAGCCTACGCAGTATGACCCCCGGCCCACGCCCCGTTGCCGGAGACTGACCGAGCCGGATCGTGAGTCGGCTCATGCTCCCGCCAGCGAGGGCGTGAACCGACGAACCATTCCTCTAGGCGAATGGTCGGGACAGCATAGCCGAAGTACGCTGTCCCAGCTGACTCCATCCCTCACTCGTAGCTGATGACCAGACGGCCGACCACGTCGCCGCGCTCCAGCCGTTCGATCGCCTCCGGCACCTCGTCGAACGAGACGGTCGTGGTGACCGGCGTGAGCTTGCCGGTGCGCATCAGCTCGTAGACGCCTCGGATGTCGTCGGGCGTGCCGCCGTTGGATCCGCGCAGATCGCACTGGTTGACGATGAGCGACTTGGCATCGATGGTGGTTTCCAACCGGCCCATGCCGACGAGCACCACCACGCCGCCCAGCCTGATCACGTCCACCGCGTCGGCGGTGGTGTCGCCGAATCCAGCGAAGTCGACGATCACATCGAAGAATCCCTTCGGATAGTCCGTGATGGACCGGCGCGCGTCCACCGCACCCAGTTCCTTGGCCAGCGGCCAGATATCCTCCTTGATCTCCGCCACATGCACCTCGGCGCCCAGCAGATGGGCCACGCGGGCGCCGATCTGGCCCAACCCGCCCAATCCGATGATGCCGACCCTGTCGCCGGCCTTCACGCCGCCACGGCGCACCACGGCCGCGTACGAGGTCATGCCCGCATCGGTGGCCGCGGCGCCGTTGACGAAATCCACCTCGTCGGGAATGCGCACCAGCGTCTGCGTGCCCACCACGATCTTCGGGCCGAATCCGCCGTCGAAGGAGGACCCGGGGCAGCCGGCCGGCGTGGTCGGGCATATCGCCACGCGGTCGCCCACCCGAAAATCGTCCACGCCCTCGCCGACTTGGCTGATCACGCCGGCATCCTCGTGGCCGAGCGTGACCGGCACCTGCGCCAGCATCGTCATCCAGCCCGGATCGGTGAGAATGCCCACATCGGTGTGGCAGATGCCGGCCGCCTTCACGTCGACGACGACCTGCCCCGGTCCGGCGGTCGGCTCGGGCAGCTCGGCGAGCTGCAACGGTTCATTGGTGCCGGTGAATCTCCATGACTTCATCATGACTCCTTAACTTCAAGGCGCATCGTCGCGCCATTCGGCCGAGCCCCTCGTCCCGGGCACGGACTGCGCCGTTGGGAATACGGCGACACCCTCTATCGTAGGGCAGCCGGGCGAACGACCCACGCGGCCCGTTGTCTATTTAGAAGTGCAACATC
>JAIHTM010000265.1 GCA_022713905.1 Collinsella sp. | reverse complement strand
ATTAAGTGCTTTCCGGCTCGTGCGGAATCTACGAAAAACTAATCCGCGCCGCCCGGCCAGGTCCTAGGTTTACTTTCCTGCCGCCAAGATGGCGTCTTGAGTGTCTAGATACTTAGCTGAAATGATTTGAGCAGAGGGGAGCCCCTTGTTGGAAGGGGCTCCCCTCTGTTTTGGTTACTGTGGGACAAATTAATCAGTAGTGTTTGTCCCAAATCTTAAGTATGTGGGGGCTTGCGTCTTGGGCGAGCTTGCCTTACGGAGTGCTTCCCTATTTCGCGTCGGCCCAGGTTATGCCGGTGCTGGCTTCGGCGATCAACGGTACGCGGAGGTCTACTACGTGTTCCATGACGTCGCGGACCATGGCGGTGAGGCGCTCGACTTCGTTGACGGGGCACTCAAAGTCAAGTTCGTCGTGTACTTGCAGGATCATGTGGGCGGCAAAGCCCTCTTCTTCCAGGCGACGGCTTACGCGGGCCATGGCGATCTTGATGATGTCGGCCGCGGTGCCCTGCATGGGGTGGTTCATGGCCGTGCGCTCACCAAAACCGCGGAGCTGCGGATTTTTGGCCTTGAGCTCCGGAATATGACGACGGCGGCCGTACATGGTCTCGGCGTAGCCCGTCTGCTTGGCGCGCGCCACCACGTTGTCGAGGAACGTACGCACGCCCGGGTAGGCCTCGTAGTAGCGGTCGATCATGTCGCGCGCCTCGGCCATCGAGATATGCAGCGACTGCGACAGACCGTAGGCCTGCTGACCGTACACGATGCCAAAGTTCACGGCCTTGGCGCGACTGCGCAGGTCGGGCGTTACCTCGGGCACCGGCACACCGAACACGCGCGCCGCCGTCTCGGCATGGAAGTCCTCGCCCTCGTTAAAGGCGCGCACCAAGTGCTCGTCACCTGAGAGATGCGCCAGCAGACGCAGCTCGATCTGCGAGTAGTCCACCGCCAAAAAGACGCTTCCCTCGCCTGCCGAAAACGCCGTCTTGACGGTACGGCCCAGCTCAGAGCGCGTCGGGATGTTCTGCAGGTTCGGGTCGCTCGAGGACAGACGCCCCGTTGCCGTGATGGTCTGGTTGTACGTAGTGTGTACGCGGCCGTCGCCTCGGCGTAGCGGGCCCAGCGTGTCCAGATAGGTGGACTTGATCTTAGACTTCTCACGCCAGTCCAAGATCAGACGCACGATTTCGTGGTCACGCGCAAGGTCGCTCAGCACCTTGGCGTTGGTCGAATAATAGCCGCGCTTAGTCTTCTTGAGGCCCTTGGTCGGAAGCCCCATCACATCAAAGAGCACATGCGACAGCTGCATAGGACTGCCAATATTAAAGGTCTCGTCACCCGCCAGGTCGCGAATACTGCGCTCAACCTCGGTAATCTGGGTCGCCAGACCCTCGGACAGACTGTGCAGACGGTCGGGGTCCACGAGCATGCCCGCGCGCTCCATCTTGGCAAGCACCGGAACGAGCGGCATCTCGATGCCATCGAACACGTTGGCGGCATTCTCACGGGCCATGCACTCGCGCAACGGCGCCACGAGCGCCAGCGTCAGAGCCGCAGTACGGGCGGCAGGCGCCGGAGCGTCCTCACAAGCACCCTCTGCGCCGCGCGCCGCAGGCAGCGCCATCTGCAGATACGTATCGGCCAGATATGCCTCGTCAAACTCGGAGCGGTCGGAATCCAACAGGTAAGCGGCGACCACGGTGTCGAAGATGCACGTGGAATCGACTGCTAGCGGATCCATGAGCTCGGGCTCAGAAGAATCGATGGGCGAAAGCTCGTGCAACAGCGCCTTCATATCCGGGCTCGCCACGCGACCCTCCATAAACAGACGCGCGAGCACGCCGGCAATCACGCCGTGGACGAAGTTGAAGCCCTCGACAGCGGCAGGCGTGCCGTCATCGGCTTCCTCGAGCGCGAACAGGCCCTTGGACGTCGCCAACCACAGTGTGCGCGTCAGTCCAAAGAGCGCGCCCTCTTCCTTGTCGTCGTCCACCACGGCGGCGACCCACTCGCCCGCCTCGATCGCGCGGGCAACCTCGGACGCCACGGCAGCAAGCGCCTCGGCATCGCCGGCAGCGGTGCGCTCAATCGTGGGCATCTCAAACGTTCTAGCAGCAGCAGCCCCGCCCTCGCCGCCGATCAGCGCCAAGAAACGGTTCTGCATGGCGGTGATACCAAGCGTGCCCAGCGCCGCGGACACTTCATCGGCAGAAAACGCCGGGAAGGACGTCGCCTCAAAGTCGAGCTCGACGGGCGCATCGGTGCGAATTGTCGCAACCTTGCGGCTCAGTAGTGCGTCGTCGATGTGTGCACGCAGGTTCTCGCCCATCTTGCCCTTGACCTCGTCGGCATGCGCGATGACTTCGTCCAAGCTACCGTACTGCGCAATGAGCGCACTCGCCTTTTTGGGGCCGATGCCCGGTACGCCGGGAATGTTGTCCGACGTATCGCCCTTTAGACCGTAAAAATCGGGCACGAGCGCCGGCGTAATGCCGTGATACAGGTCGTCCACGCTCTCGGGCGTCATTATCGCCACGTCGGACAGGCCTTTGCGGGTCGAGACAACGTTGACGTGCTCGGTCACGAGTTGATACATGTCGCGGTCGCCGGTCACCAGTAGCATGTCGCAGCCGGCCTCTTCACCCAGGCGCGCCATGGTTCCCAGGATATCGTCGCCTTCCCAGCCCTCGGACTGCAGAATCGGCACGTTGAGCGCGGTGAGCAGCTCCTTAATCATAGGGAACTGCGCATGCAGATCGGGGTCCATGGGCGGGCGTTGCGCCTTATACTGCGGCAGCATCTCCATGCGCACGCGCGGTTTGCCCTTGTCAAACGCCACGACCACACCGTCGGGGTTAAAGGCATCGATCATCTTAAGAAACATGTTCAGAAAGCCAAAGATCGCGTTGGTGGGGCGACCGTCCGGCGCGTTCATGGTCGGCGGCACGGCGTGGAAGGCGCGGTGCATGAGCGAGTTGCCGTCGATAACGGCAAAAGTGCGGCGCTTGTCAGACATATTAAATACCTCGCTTTGGGCTGGGCACGGTTTGCTCACTCCAGTTTACACGCTCCCCGCCCCGCGGCCACCGCACATCAAGCTCCCCCGCCACCGTGAGCCCACGCGTGATACGATGGCTCACGGTACATCAACCAGCACGATCGATCCGAAAGGAGCCTGCGTCATGGAGCGTCCCTGCGCATGGAAAAAGTACACGCCACAACAAGTCGAGGAGCTCGAGGAGCTTTGCCGCGGCTATAAGCAATTTTTGAGCGAGAACAAGACCGAGCGCCTGTGCGTCAAGACCGGCATCAAGATGGCCGAGGAGGCGGGATACGTCGACCTGGAGACCGTGATCGCCGAAGGCCGCGAGCTTAAGGCAGGCGACAAGGTGTACGCCGCCAACCACGGCAAGGACCTTATGCTCGTCAACCTGGGCACCGCACCGCTCGAGCAGGGCTTTAACATCCTGGGCGCCCACGTGGACTCGCCGCGCCTGGACCTTAAGCAGAATCCCGCCTTCGAGGCCGGCGACATGGCCTACCTCGACACGCACTACTACGG
>JAIHTM010000010.1 GCA_022713905.1 Collinsella sp. | reverse complement strand
GTCGGCGGCGGACTGATCCAGGTTGACGCCTTCGTGCGGACGCAACGCCAGAACGCGGGCGCCGGAGCGCTTGCCCGCCTCGATACCCATCGGCGAGTCCTCGATGACCAGGCACTCGGCCGGCTCCACACCCAGCGCTTCCATGGCGCGCAGGTAGATTTCGGGATCGGGCTTAAACGCGCTGCACTCGTGGCCGCTGATGGTGTAGTCCAACACGTCGGCAATACCGGCGATGTCCACCAGCTCGTCAATCAGCTCGCGATAGGACGAGCTCGCGATGGCACACTTCACGCCGCGCTCGTGCAGTTCGCGCATCACCGGCTCTGTCTGCTCGTTGAGCAGCTCGGCATACGGAACGGGATGGACCGGGCTGTAGACCTGCTTGTACTCCACGCGCAGGCGCTCGCGCAACTCAACATCGTCGGGCACCAGCGCCTGCCAAATGGCCGGCTCGTTAGACCCCGAAAGATCGGGGATCTCGTCAAAGTGGAAGCCCTTCTCCTCCATAAACGCCACGCGGCGGCGGTTGTAGAACCACTCGGTATCGACCAGCACGCCATCCATATCAAACAGCACTGCCTTGATCATACGCATCTCCTCTCAAGAGCAAAAAAGGGGACGGGGCGTAAACCCCATCCCCTTTCAATCAACCCGTAAGGTTTACTTACTTGTGATTAGTAGGAAAGCTTCCACATGTAGCGACGCATGGTCAGCGGGTGCTGACGGGCCTCGGCGATCTGGTTGCCGTACTCGCGCATAACGGCGAGGTGCAGCAGCGGGTTGAAGTAGGTGATGACGCTCGCCGGCACGGCGTCGGCCAGACCGTAGTCCTTGGAGTCGATCAGAGCGACCTTGGCGCCCATGCGCTCAAGGAAGGTGAGGGCGCGGGCGTCCATCGGACGGGTAGCACCATCGGACATGAAGAAGACGTAGGGCTTACCCTCGGTGGAAACCTCGAACGGGCCGTGGAAGTACTCGCCGGTGTTGTAGGCGGCGGCGTCGATCCACTGCATCTCGGTGAACAGGAAGGCGGCGTGAGAGTAGGCCATCTTCTCGGAGGCACCGGAAGCCATGAAGTAGATCATCTTGTCGTCCTTGAAGTCCTCAGCGAACTTCTTGGCAAGCTTCGTGCAGTGCTGAGCGGCGTTCTCGCACAGGTCGAAGATGTTGGTGAGGCCGGTGATCATATCCTCGTAGTGATCATAGCCCTCGGTCTGCTGAAGGATCTCGAGAGCGAGAGCGATGGCGTAGCCAGGCTTCTCGGCCTTGGCGGCATAGTTGGCGTGGAAGCCGTGGACGATGACGTGGTCGGCGTCGACGGTCAGAGCGGAGCCAGCCTTGTTGGTGAGGGAGACGACCGGGCAGTTGTGCTTCTTGGCGGTCTTGTTGGCCTCGACGGTCTCGGGCGTGGAGCCACCGAGGGAGCAGGTGATCACGAAGGTGTGCTCGTTGACCCAGGAAGGCGTGTCGTAGTTGAACTCGTTAGCGGTGAAGATCTGAACGTTCAGTTTGTCCGTGTTGTTGGCCAGGAAGTACTTGGCGGGGTACAGGTCGGACATGGAAGCACCGCAGCCGACGAAGGCGACACTGTGGATCTCGTGGTTGGACAGGACGTCAGCGACGATCTGCTTAGGGAGGTTAAGGTCGATCTCGTACATCTGACACATTCCTTTCGATTTTTGCGGCGCCACATTGCCGGGCGCTCGCAGGGTTACCGTGATTTGGACCGAGTCGCCGGCCCGTTGAGGATGCGACAAAGGGACTGTCCCATTGTCGCATTTTGGGGATGGAAGCCTGCCTGGGGTATGGGATGCCAGGCAGGCCCCCGGGGGAAAGCGGTTAGACGCTTGGTCGCGACTAGGCCAGGATGCCGGCCGCGGAGAGGGCGATGCCGCCCACGATGGCGATCACGAGAAGCCAACCGGTGTTGACGTTCTTCTTGATGAGCCAGTACATAAGGCCGGTGAGGCCAAGGGAGATCATCTGGGGCATCATGCCGTCCAGGATGTCCTGGATAACGACGGTGCCCTCAGCGAACTGCAGCGGGGTGGTGGCGCCGATCAGCGTGGCGATCATGCCGCCCACGGACATAAGACCCACGATGCCGCAGACATACATGAGCTTCTCCATGAGGTCGCCGCCCTGAAGCTTGCTCAGGTACTCGTGGCCGCCCTGATAGCCCATCTTGGCTGCGAACCAAGTGATCAGCACAGAGGGGACGATGGAGATGAGCATGGCCAGGATCGGGCCCATGATGGAGCCCTGCTGAGCCAGCTGAACGCCCAGGCCAAAAGCGATAACGCGGATGGTACCCTGGAAGAAGGAGTCACCGATGCCGGAAAGCGGACCCATGAGGGAGGTCTTGACCGCGTTGATCGAATCGGGATCGAAGTTCTCGGGATCCTTGGCGTACTCCTCCTCCATGGAGGCGGTGAGGCCCAGGATAAGGGCGCTCGTCTGCGGGGTGCAGTTGTAGAACGCCATGTGACGGTGGTAAGCCTCTTTCTTAGCAGCGAGCTGCTTGGGGTCGGACTCGTCCGGATAGAGGCGGTCGAGCGTGGGAACCATGCCGTAGAGGAAGCCCATGTTCATCTGACGCTCGTAGTTCCAAGAGGCCTGGATGGCCCAGGAGCGCCAGAAGAACTGGCTGACCTTCTTGTTCAGGGACACGTCCTTGGTTGCGGTTGCCATAGTGTGTTCCTCCTTAGTCTTCGTCGTCTTCGAGCGGATCGTAGTCGGAATCGACACCGGCGGCTGCATGGGACCCGTTGAACTTGAAGCCCATGAAGACGACAGCCAGGCACACACCGATCAGAGCGACCGCGATGACGGACAGGTTGAGGTAAGCGGCGAGCAGGAAACCGATGAACAGGAACGGAGTCATACCCTTCTTGATCATCATGGTGAGCAGCAGGGCCAAGCCGTAGGCGGTCATGATCTTGGTCGAAACGTTAAGACCAGTGGACAGCCACTCGGGAACCATGTTGACGATGGCCTGGACCAGGTCGGTGCCGACAAAGACGGCCAGGAAGATCGGCAGGAAGTACATGATGGCGTACAGACCGGAGCCGGCGCAGATGTGCATACGGTAGGCGGTCTTGAACTTGCCGTTATCGATCGCGCTATCGGCCACGTGGGTGAGGGCGGCGATGATGGAACGGAACACGATGCCGAGGAGCTGACCCAGGACGGCGACCGGGATGGCGATCGTCATGGCGGTCTCGGCGGAAGCATCGGTCAGGCATGCGAAGGCAGCGGCCACGATGCCGCCCAGGACCATATCGGGCGGAACGGCTGCGCCGACCTGCACCAGGCCCATGGACACGAGCTCGACGGCGGCACCGACGGCGAGGCCGGTGGGCACATCGCCCAGCAGCAGACCGACGAGCGTAGCGCCAACGAGGGGCTGCTCGAAGTTAAGACGACCGAGCAGGCGGGAGTCCCACATGCAGAACACGCCGACGAGGCCGACGAGCACCGCACTGATGAACGTATTCATACCCTTCTCCTTTCAGTCAGGCAAAAGCCTGGTTGATTACAGCTTGGCGTCGATGTCGACGCTCTGATACGTGGGGGTCTGCTGAACGTAGAGCTTGATGCCCATGTCGAGCAGCTGGTTGACGTCGGCCTTCTGGGTGGCGTCGAAGAAGACGGAGCTGTCCTTGCCGCCGACCTGATCGGCGCCGTCATGGTTGGCGGTGGCGCCCAGGTTGATGGCATCGAGCTTGTAGCCCTGGCAGAACTGCAGCATCTCGGCGGTGTTGCCGAAGACGAACATGACGCGCTCACCGAGGGTGTTGAGCTTGTCCATCTTGGCGAGGGCACGCTCGACGGTGAAGACGTTCAGGCGCACGCCCTGGGGCTTGGCCAGCTTAAGAGCGCCCTTCTTAATCTCATCGTTGGCGGCAGCGTTGTCGACGACGATGATGCGCTCGGCCTGGACCTTGGTGGTCCAGGTAAAGACGACCTGGCCGTGCAGCAGACGGTAGTCAAGACGTGCGAGGACGATCTTGGCGGGACCGGCGTTGTGACGGACGGCCTTGGCCTTCTTGGCGGGTGCTGCGGGAGCAACCTCGACCGGGGCGTTGGGGTTGGTCAGACCGTTGCGGGCCTCGTTGATGAGGGCCGCGAGCTCGGCGCCCTTGACGGGGGCGGGGCTCATAGCGAGCGTGAGCGCCAGCGGGATGTTGAAACCGCTGATAACCGTGAACTTCGTGCCGTTCTTGGAAAGCTCGACCATGTTGTTGTTGACCGAGCTACCGAGCATATCGGTTAGCACATAGACGGTGTCGTCCGCGTTGAACGTGGCGATCATAGCCTCAACCTTATTGGTGATGGGCTCCTTGTCGTCACGAGCAAGCGACACGACGTGGACGTTCGACACGTCGCCGAGAACCATCTCGAGCGTGTCTTTGGCGCCTGCGGCCAGGCCGCCATGAGATGCGAGAATGATCTGATTCATCTTGCCTCCTCCTTTTCGTTATGGTCATTATAACGTCTTATACGTTGCTTATATTGCTAATTAGTATAAAGACCGTTCGCGGGTGAAAATCGACCGTTGACGGGTTTAACGTACTCGAAACGTTGGGCTGGGTAGGCCGGCGCTAGCTGGATAACCCCAGGTCAGACCCTGCGCGCAATCCCCTATCGCACGAAGTACCAGGGGCTTTCCTGTACGGTGGGTTCCAGCGCAATGCCGGTGCGTTCCTTAAACAGATCCATGTCCTGAGATTTTTCGGTCCACCACGCGTTGGGCTTAAAGGTCATGCTCTCAATGACATGACCGACAAACACACTGTTGCGCAGCTTGGAGAAGTCGGTGTTCATAATCAGGATGGACGCGAGCACCAGTACGATGCCCAGGACTTTAATCGCGCCGGCGGGCTCGGCGTAGACACCAATGCCCACCAGTACGGTGACGACCGTCTCGAAAGACATTACGACGGGAACTTTCGATGTCTCGAGCCCCATGGACAGACCCTGCATATATAAGATGTAAGCAACGGCTGTGGGGATGAGTCCAAAGCCAAGGAACAGCAGCAGCAGCTGTGGCGACATTGCCGCGGCGACATCCGGCCACGGAGCCGCGATAGTTGCCATAACCGCACCGCCAAAAACAAAGCCCCAAAACGTGACAGCCAGCGGGTGGACCGTCTTGGTTGCTATTCGGCTAAACACCGCGAGCGACGCACCACAAAGGCCTGCAATCACGCCCGACGTGACGCCCCAAACCGAAAAATGAAAACCGGAAAGGTCGCCATTGGTCACTGCAAGCACGCAGCCTACGATGTTAAAGACAATGGCAACGAGCTTGTTGGGGGTCACGTCCTCGCGATAAAGCACGCGGCCGAGCATGACGCCAAACACCGGCGAGGTGTAGAGCAGCACCGAGGCCGTGGACATGCCCACCTCGCCCATGCACTCGTAATAGCAGGTGTTGGCGGCGGCCAGACCGACGATACCGACAAGCGCGCAGGGGACGAGCTCTTTGGGGCTTGCCTTGAACAGGGCCAGCGGACCCTGAGCCACGGTAGACCCCTCACCCGGACGGCAGCCCATAAACATCAGGACCGGCGCCAAGATAAGCGCTCCGACCAACAAGCGAAAGGCAGCCATGCTCTGGGACGAAACGCCCATGGCCGAGATGCCGTTTACAAAGATTCCGATGCTGCCCCACATAAGCGCGGCGACCAGCACCAGCACATAGCCCAGATTGCTCTTCTTCAACGCAGCCTCCTCGGTATTGTTTCCAATATGTTTCATACTACGTTATAGTCGTTATATACATTTTTCAAGACACAAATCGCCGAACGGAAAAATCTGCTCTACCGCTACAACCCATTGGTGCAAAGGGGTCAGGTTCATATGCGCCAACTTGGTGTAAAGTAACCTGTCCCCAATGCACCAATCCCTTAACAAGCACGGCGACGCCGACGTTTTGGCAACATCAGCGAGCGCCCGTCATTTGAGCCAAGGTGCCGTGAAATGAAAAGGCGCTGACCTTTTGGTCGCGCCTTTGAAATTGAACGGCAGATTGGCCAAATGCCGGGCGCGCAGCGTCGGCTGGTCCGCCGTTCGGTAGAACGGCGGAACTAATACTCCTAGTAGTCGAGCTTCCACATGTAGCGGCGCGTCATGTAGTCCTTGTGGGTGACGGCAGAGAGCGCGCGCATGTACACGTTGTTGAGAATCGGGGCAAAGATCAGGTGGTTGAAGTATTCGCTCACGCTGTCCTTGATGTCATTGAGGCCGAGCTCCTTGGCGTCGAGCTGATAGACGCGCTCGCCACCGTACTGGTTGACGAAGCGGATGCCGCGCTCGTCGTTGCAGCGGCTGCGGCCGACGCTGATGAGCTGGAACAGCGAGGTACGCTTGTCCAGGATCTCGAAGGGGCCGTGGAAGAAGTCGCAGGTGTTGATGGTGCAGGAGTCGATCTGCAACATCTCCTGCACGTTGCAGATGCTAAAGACGTAGGCGGCACCAAAGAGCGGACCCTGAGCCATCACGTTGATGCAGGGCTTGTCGGCGTTCTGCTCGGCCCACTTGGCAGCAAGCGGACGGGTGTACTCGACGGCCTTGCGATAGATGGGGTCGACCAAGTCGAAGGCGGCCATAGCGGTCTCGTACTCGGCATAGCCCTCGGTCTGCTGCGTAAGCTCCATGGCGATCATGGTCACGACGGCGGAGTTGGTGCGGCCCATGCAGGACTCGTCGACGGCCAGGCTGTCATACTGGATCTTGTAGTCGCAGACCTCGGTGAGGCCGGACTCGTCGACATAGATTGCGATGGTGCTGGCGCCGTGGTCCTTGGCGACCTGGGCGGCGACGATGGTCTCCTTGGTGCCGCGCATGGACACGACGACGGCCAGGGTGTTCTCGTTGACGTAGGCCGGGGTGGCGTGCACGAACTCGTTGCTGGTGTAGCTGGAGCTCACGACCTGCGTGGCCTCGTGCTCCATAAAGTACTGGGCAGGATAGTTGCCGCCGTTGGATCCGCCGGCGCCAATCCACACGACGCGCTTGATGCCGCCCTTGTCTGCCTTGTCAGCCAAAACCTGGGAAACGACATCCTTAACCTGTTCCTGAGTGGTCATCGTGCATCAGCCTTTCTTCTCGTTTGATGCTCATCACAGGCATACAAGTTACATACATGTTTTGGTTATGTCGACTAGTTGTATGCTATATTTATCTTAGAATTTTTGCTGATGCGGTTTTTGATAATTGGCTACCAGCTGTTTTGTTGTCGTATTGAATACATGCTTGCTTAGATAAGCATACAAGTTAGATATAGGCTGATCGCATGAACGCTTCATCTAAAAAGAAACTGAGCCAATACGAGCGCTTGGCGGGTACGCTTCGCGACCGCATCGCCGCCGGCATCTACGCACGCGGAGACAAGCTGCCGTCCGAGATGGAGCTCATGGACGAATCGGGGCTGTCGCGCAGCACCGTACGCCATGCCCTTAAGGTGCTCGTTGATGAGGGTCTGGTTCGAACCGAGCGCGGGCGCGGCGCCTTTGTGGCCGACACGCCGGCGCTCCACGAGAACAACCTGGTGTTTTCGAGCTATACGGCGCAGGTCCAGGGTCAGGGCATGAAGCCCACCACGCGCACGGTGGACTCGGGCTTTACCAAGGCGGGCGGCAGTATAGCTAAGTTCTTTGATGCGGCCGTGGGCAGCAAGCTCGTCAAACTTGTCCGTCTGCGCTATCTGGACGATGCGCCGCTGTGCCTGGAGACTACCTATCTACCACCGAGCTTTGAAGCACTCATCGATCGCGATATCAATGGTTCGCTCTACGCGACGCTGCGCCAGGAATTCCATCGCGCGCCGGCACAGGGGCACAAGACCTTTGAGGTGTGCTATGCCTCGCAAAACGAGGCGTTTTTGCTCAACGTTGAGCGCGGGCAGGCGCTGATCCTAATCACCGACTACGTCTACGACACCGACGGCCGCCCGCTCCATGTCTCCAAGCGCATCCAGCGCACCGACCGTGCCAAATACACCGAGCCCATCGGCTAACCTGCCAAAACCACCACAAAGGGGACAGGCACCTTCGTGGTGGTTTTAGGCGAGGAGGTCGGGGAACCAGGTTGGCTTGGGCTGGTTGGGCGTGCGCTCGGCTAGGACCAGCTCCATCCAACACATGTCGTACCAGCGGCCGAACTTTTGGGCGCAGCGGTCGAAGGCACCCACCAGGCGATATCCCATATGGGCATGGAAATCCTGGCTGTTGTGCGTCAGATACTCGTCGTCCTTATCGTGCGGCACGGCGATGAGCGCGCACATGTTGGTGATGCCCATCGCAATCAGGCATTGCTTGAGCGTATCGTGCAACTTGCGACCCAGCCCGCCATGGCGCACATCGCGTGCCAGGTAGATCGACGTCTCGACCGACCAGTCGTATGCCTCGCGGCTGTTGAGCGGACTCACATAGGCATAGCCTATCGGACGCCCGTCCAGCTCCATCACCAGGTACGGATAGCGCTTGAGCGTACGCTCGATGCGCCCGGCGAACTCCTCAACGCTCGGCACCTCGTATTCGCAGGTAATCGCCGTCTGGCGCACATATGGCTCATAGATGGCAAGCAACGCCGGCGCGTCTTCTGGCGTCGCCAGGCGAATCGTCGGCTCGGACATCTCGGTCATACAACTCTTCTCCCCCAAAAGCAAAGGCCGCCCTGCGCCAAACCCAGCGCAGGGCGGCCCCTCGTCATTACATCAGGCTACAGGACAGCCGCCAGCGCGTCGATGTCCTCCTGCGTCGTGGCCCAGCTGGTGCAAAAGCGCACTACCGTATGAGTATCGTCGTACTTTTCCCAGTACTCGATCGCCGCATGCTCGCGAATGCGGGCCATATCCTCGTTGGGCAGAATCACGAACTGCTGGTTCGTGGGCATCTCCAAGAAGAACTGGTAGCCGCGCTCGTGCAGCACACGACGAAGCGCCTGAGCGGTCTCAATCGCCTGGCGACCAATCTCAAAATACAGGCCATCGGTAAAAAGAGCCTCGAACTGCACACCCATCAGGCGGCCCTTGGCGAGCAGTGCGCCATGCTGCTTAATACGCGGAATGGGGTGCGCCGGGGCGTGCATGCCACAGAACACCACAGCCTCGCCGCAGAGCGCACCACACTTGGTGCCGCCGATGTAGAACACGTCACACAGCTGCGCCAGCTCGGGCAGGGTAATGTCGCACTCATCGGCCGCCAGCGCATAGGCCAGGCGAGCACCGTCCACAAACAGCGGAATCTCGCGCTTCTGGCACACCGCGTGAATCGCCGCGAGCTCGGCCTTGGAGTACAGCGTGCCGTACTCGGTCGATAGGCTCACATACACGGCACCCGGGAACACCGTGTGCTCGTAGCTCTCGTTTTCGTAGAACACCTGGATATAGTTCTCGAGGTCCTCGGCGTGCATCTTGCCCTCGTAGCCGGGGATGGTGAGCACCTTGTGGCCGCCAAACTCGATAGCGCCCGCCTCGTGACAGGCGACGTGGCCAGTCTCAGCAGCAACGACGCCCTCGTAGGGCGCAAGCAGCATGTCGATCACCGTCGCGTTGGCCTGCGTGCCGCCCACCAGAAAAAACACGTCGGCATCAGGGGCCTGGCAGGCCTCGCGAATAAGTTGCTTGGCGCGCTCGGTGTGCGCATCGGTACCGTAGCCGGGCTGCGGCTCCATATTGGTGTCGACGAGCGCCTGCAGCACTGCCGGATGTGCGCCGTGGGAATAATCGTTGTTAAACGCGAGCATGGCAATCCTCTCTTACCGGGTATCGGCCAGATGATTCAAACGGAGCTATTGTACGCCGTTGGGATAGGCAATGCGCGCGGCAAGGCACTCAAGTGCCAGTACCAGGGCAAAACCGCAGCTCACGTCACTCAAAAAGTGCGCACCTATCACGATGCGCCCAAAGGCGACGAGCGCCGCGATCACAGCCGCCGCCCAAAAAATCACGCGGCGACGCGACGGTTTTTCCTTAAAGGCTGCCGCGGGAAGCCCGGCGAGCATAAGGCCGATCGCCGCATGCGCCGTGTGTCCGCTCGCAAACGACTTGAACCCGTCCTTGATCACGCCGGCGGCGATATAGGTCCACTTGTCGGGATTGCCGATCACCCACCACGGCTGAAAATTGAGCCCCGGCGTGACCTCGATCACGCGCATGCGCGGGCGCGACCACAGTGGCTTGACGATCACGTTGAGGATGATGGCCTGAGCGATCCACACGGCAAGCACCATCAACGCCCAGCGCGTGAGTTCGTCGGGCTCGGTCGTGCGCGTGAGGCGATAGACGATAAGGTTGGCAGCGATGACCAGCACAAACGTCAGCACCAACTGAGCCGCAATAAGCTTGCCGCCGACGCGCAGCGATCCGATAATCTCGTAGCCGACCAGACCCACGTTAATCAAAACGCCCAGCGCAGCGAGCCACTTGCTCGCCTTGGAATCGGGGCGTGCCGAGCGCACGAGCATAACGCCCGCGATGCTCGCCGTCAGCTCGAACGGCAGCTCACCGGCCGCCTCGACAAAGCGACCGTACATGCTGCCGATGTTGAACAGCGCACTCGAGATCTGATAATCGAAGAAGCTGCCCACGCCCAGACAAAGGCACAGGACAACCGCGATAATGGCGACATCTTTCTTATAGATGTATCCGAACATGCTTTCCTTTCGATGGGACTGGAATCAACCCGCGAGGTAGCGGGGCAAAGAACAACTGGTAGCCCCGCCACGCCCCTACTTGTTAGTCGTCGTCGCTAGCACCCAACTGCTGCAGTAGCATGAGCGCCGCGGCCACGGGGCCGGTGCCGTCGTTGGCGTCGAGACCGCGACCCAGGCCGCTGCCCGCGCCGGCGCCCGCCTTGTAGGGCACCGACAACTTGCGGCTCTTGGGGAAGTTCACCGCGCCATAGCGGGTCTTAAGCTCAAAGGCCACCTTCTTGGGCACGTCGACGCCCAAAAACGTGATGCGACCGCCGCTGAGCGTGACGCTCTCGAGCCCCAGGCGCTCGCCGCGAATGCGGATGCGCGCGCGATTGAACAGGTTGAGTCCCGCCAACGGCAGCTCACCATGCGCGGCCTCGGTCTCTTCCTGCACCTCGTCAATGCTCTCCAGGTCCTCGGCCGCTGCGAGCTTACGGTACACGAGCACGCGCTGGTCCACCGCCGGCAGGTACTCCTCGGACAAGAAGTAGTCGGCCGGCAGGTTAATACCCACGCTCGCCGCCTCCACGCCGGCGTCGTCATCGCCGCGCGCCTCGGCCACGGCCTGGCCCAGCATCTGCGTAAACAGATCAAAGCCCACGCTCGACAGGTTGCCGTGCTGCTCGGCTCCCATAAGCGAACCGGCGCCACGGATCTCTAGGTCGCGCATGGCGATGCGCATGCCGCTGCCCAGGTCCTGGAACTCGGAAAGTGCGGTCAGGCGCGCCGTTGCCTCCTCGGTGAGCGGCAGCTCGCCGGGGAACATAAAGTACGCGTAGGCCTGCGTGGCAGAGCGGCCCACACGGCCCTTGAGCTGGTAGAGCTGCGCCAGGCCAAGGCGCTGCGAGTCCTCGATGATCAGCGTGTTGGCCGTTGCGTTGTCGATGCCGCTCTCCACGATGGTCGTGGCGATGAGCACATCGATCTTTTTGGTCGCGAACTCAATCATCACGTCCTCGACCTCGCGCGGGCTCATCTTGCCGTGTGCCACGCCCACGCGCGCCTCGGGCGCGGCCTCATGCACGCGCGCCACGGCGTCATCGATGGTCTTAACGCGGTTGGACACGTAGTACACCTGGCCGCCGCGGCCCACCTCCAGGCGAATCGCCGCGCTCACCACATCGGGGTCGTACTCCCCCACGTGCACGATCACGGGACGACGCCCGGTCGGCGGTGTGGTGATCAGGCTCATGTCGCGCACGCCGCTCGTGGCCATCTGCATGGTTCGCGGAATAGGCGTTGCCGAAAGCGTGAGCACGTCGATTTGCTCGCGCAGGTTCTTGAGCTGCTCCTTGTGCTGCACACCAAAGCGCTGCTCCTCGTCGATGATCACCATGCCCAGGTTCTTGGGGTTCACGTCGGCAGAAAGCAAGCGGTGCGTGCCGATGAGCACGTCGATCGTGCCCTCGGCAAACGCCTTAAGCGCGCGCTTTTGCTGCGCCGGGGTGCGGAAGCGGCTGAGCACTTCGACCTCGAGGCCAAACGGGGCAAAGCGCTCAAAGAACGTCTCGTAGTGCTGCTGGGCCAGAATGGTCGTGGGGCAGAGCACCATGACTTGGCGGCCGGAGTCCACGCATTTAAAGGCTGCGCGCAGGGCGACCTCAGTCTTGCCGAAACCCACGTCGCCGCACAGCAGGCGGTCCATGGGCTTGGGCGCCTCCATGTCTGCCTTGATGTCGGCGATAGCCTCCAGCTGGTCGCGTGTCTCGTCGTAGGGGAAGCTCTCCTCCATCTCGATCTGCTCAGGCGTATCGGGCGGACAGGCGATACCGGTAATCGACGAGCGGCGCGTATACAGGTCGACCAGGTCAAACGCCAGCTTTTTGGCATTCTTGCGCGCCTTGTTGGTGGCCCGCGTCCAGTCGGCGGTGTTGAGCCTGGTCAAGCGCGGTTTATCACCGTCGGGACCAACGTAGCGCGTAATGCGGTCAACCTGCTCCAGCGGCACGTAGAGCTTGTCGCCATCGGCGTATTCCAGCAAAAAGTAGTCGCGTTCCTTGCCGCCCACTTCCTGGCGCGCGATCTCGCTAAAGAGCGCGATGCCGTGGGTAGCGTGCACCACGTAGTCGCCCGGCTTAAACGGGAAGGTAATCTGCGTAATGTCGACCTTGCGGCGGCTGCGCGCGCGGCTGGCATCCATGCGGGCGTTGAGGTCGGCGATCGAGAACACGGCCAAATTGGCGTCGGGCACCACCACGCCCTGCGGCAGGGCAGCGTCCACAAAGGTCACGCGCCCGCGCGAGATGGTGGGCACGGCGGCACCGGCGGCAGCCTGCGCGGCGCCCGCCTCGAGCGAGCGGGCGTTAAGCGCGTCGGCGCGGCGCTCGCGAATTGCAGCATGAGCATCCTGGCGGGCAGCACGATCGGCAGAATCTGCCGCTGCCACGCGCACGCGGTCGCCGATAGCGCCGACATTTTCGGGCGCCGCGGTCAGCGATTCCTCAAAGGTAATGCCCTCGTCGCCAAAGGTGAGCTCCATCGACTCGCGCGCACCGCGGTCGGGGATGGCAAACACGCAGGCATAGCGCTTGCCCACGACCTCCTGGATGCGCGTCATAAAGCGATTGTCCGATCCTGCGATGGCAGGCTGCTCAATCTTGAGCTCGGCCGTCACCGCACCGCCGGCACGAATCAGGCTCACGTAGTTCAGGCGCTGTTGAGCACCAAAGTCGAGTTGCTGGGCACGCACGTACAGGCCGTCCAGACGGTCGACCCCCGCCTCGCCGGCACGTGCCTCGATATCCTCGTAGGCGCGCAGGCAATCGTCGAACAGCGAGCGCGGCTCGGACAGCACCACGAGCGCCTTGCCGCTCACGTGCGACAACGGACTCACGGTCTGGCCGTACATCACCGGCAAAAAGCGGTCGAGCTCAGGCGTGACGATGCGCGCATCCACCATCTCGAGCAGCGCCGCCAACTTGCTGTCGTCCTGGCTGGCGCGGTAGAGCGCCACATGCATGTTGTGGACGGCGTCGTCGGTGAGTGCGAGCTCGCGACAGGGGAAGATCTCGATGCTGTCCTCGTTGCCGATGGTCTGGCCCGTCGAACTCACCATGCGGCGGATGCGGTCGATCTCGTCGCCAAAGAACTCAATGCGCACGGGCACCTTTTCCTGCGCGGGAAACACCTCGACGGTGTCGCCGTGCACACGGAACAGGCCGGGCGCGTCGGCGGCGCCGGCATTGGTATAGCCCATGCCCACCAGACGCTGCGGCACCTCGTCAAAGGGAATCTCCTCGCCCACCGCAAAAGTAGTGGACTCCCAGTAGTGGCTCTCGACCGGCGGCACGCAGCGCAGCAGTGCGCGGGCCGAGGCGACCATGATGCAGTTGTCGCCGCGCACGATGCGCCCGAGCGCCTCGCAGCGCTGGGCTACCACGGCGTCGTCGGGCGCCTGCTCGCGCCAAGGGTAGTCCTTGCGCTCGGGAAAGCGGCACACGTGCGCCAGGCCCACATAGGCGGCCAGACTACGTGCGGCTCGATCGGCCGCATCCTCGCCACTCACGATGTAGACCGTGGGGCGCGGACGACGCGCAAACTGGGCGGCGGCCATAAGCGTTCGGCCCGACTGAGACACGGCCAGCGTCACGTCCTCGCCAGAATCGAGCCCGGCCTCGACGGTCTGCAGTGCCTCGGCAGTGTAGAGCTGCGCGGCTATACGGTGAATGAGCATGCTGTTCCTCCGGCATTGCAACGCCAAAAGCCCGCCGAGGCAAGCTCGGCGGGTCGTTCGTCAAATTCGTTGCCTGTCATGGTAGCGCATGGAGAGGACTCCGACTCAAGCGTACGCCCAGCCCCGCAACAAAAACGCCAGATAGAACTGGACTCACCGGCTTCGCCAAAATCTCCCCGTCACGTCGAACGCCGCAACCACGGAAGGCTCCCCAAGAAACGGCTATTCCTCAAAAAAGCTTGCGACGTTCAAGCGGCTCGTCCACTCACCTATGGTGTTGGCAAAACCGACGCGTGTGTACACGCCCGCAAAACGGCCGCGATACAGGTACAGGCCTTCCATATTAGAAGCGGGCGCAAAACCAAGATCATCCACAAGTCCTTTGGGCGCCTCTCCTCGATGCGGCCCATCGACAAGCGTTCCACGCAAGCAGGGAGTCTGATACTGCTGAGCATACTCCTGCACAATCGCCCCAGCGGCCGCAGCGCGAGCAAGCACTTGGGACCATTCCTGTTCCGTGACATCCAAACCGGCGACAACGCCAACCGCGTTGTAGCCGCCGCACGGCTTGACAACCCATCGATCCTTTTCGGCAAATCGCGACAACGGGGTGCTTTCGTCCAGGATCTCGGTATAGGGCACATGCTCCCGTACAAACGATTGCTCCTCCGGGCTCAACAAGGACTGACCGGCCCGAGACCACAGATACGCAAAAACAGTCTTAGTCGCGCACGGCCATGTTCTAAATCCACCGACGATGCACGAAAGCCCTTCCTGGGCAGCCTCGATTAAGGCAGAACGTCCGTCGCACGGCTTATCCCACAGCTCGCCGGTCACCGCACGCCGCCAAACGCAATCAATAGGACCGACGGCATCGCACAGGCGCCTAGCACCGCTCTCGTCTTCGGCAATCCGCAGGTCGCGCACATCCGCAAAGCGCGCCACCACACCCCGTCGCCTCATAAGGTCGACAAAATGAGCCGCATCTTCCAAGTCGATGCTTTCCGAATAGTCGACGATTGCCACCGAAGCGGGATATATCTTTGATTGCGGTGCATAGAGCTCCTCGTCAACGCGGGCCCCGTCGTCCGATCGTGCACTATCCTCGGTGCGGCGAGGATGGGCCAGCTTCCACTCTGCATAGGTCTCAAACAATGCGTCTATCCAGCTACCGCACAAATCGTACTGCCGAAAGCCGGGGTGGTCGGATGCAAACTCCTCAAAGGAAGGCGTCATTCGCACTGCCTGACAGACCGCATCGGTCACTACCATTCCGGCACTGCCGTCGGTATTGAGCTCACAAAACGTATACGAACCGGCATCTTCGTCAAGAAAGATATCAACACGCGCAAGGGGAATTTGGCAATCATAGCCGGCATCCATAGCGCACAGGTCAGCAAAAACCGGATCCATGCGAAACCACGCACGCACGGAGGCATCGGAACAAGACGCCCGCGTCACCTTGTCCATAATGCCGTACATGCGCTCGGCGGCCTCCTTAAGAAGCGCCGTCATATCCTTGTCGAATATCTTTGGCGTCAGAGCCCAGGGCGCAGGATCACCATGGTAGAGCGCATGGGTTTGAGACAAGTATTCGTCGCCTTTGCGACGACCAGGCAGGTCGCCTTCGCGCGTGCGCACGATGCGTTCAAAATAATCTTCGAGCTCTCGCGTCTTCGATATTGCCACGTTACCCTCCATTGCTTGATTTTTTGCTCATGCTACGCCAGCACGCCGCGACTTCGGCGCGCTTGAATAAGCTTCTAAATTAGCAACACATTTTTGCATGGGGCGGCAGGCGGCGACATATACTCCTGCTCAAGTGCATGCACAGCCCCGCAAAAAACGCCAGACGGGCAAGCCGTCTGGCGCTATCAGAGTGAGCTATACGCCGAGTCTAGTCGTAGACGCCCATTTTAAGCAGTGTGAAGATCGGAGCGCCGTCACCCTGCGCGACGCGGACCGTGCAAGTCTCGGTACGGCCCATGGATGCATCCGCTTGAATTGCGGCGATGAACTGGTCCTTTGGCAGGCCGTAGGTGCTCTCGGGGATGTCGGAAGGAAGTAACATGCCGCCAGCACTGTAGACCTTATAGGTGAGCTCGTAGATGTTGTCGCCAAGGTCAGTCGCGCCCGTAACGATGGCACACGATGGGTTGTAATTTCCCTGGCCGTATTCCTGCTTCAGATACAAGTACCCGTCATGCGCTTCGGCCGAATCAGGAATCGCCTGCCCCTCCGGCGTTCTGTCATAAGTCATATCAGCATCGGAAAGCGTCAGACCCGTCAAGCGGTTGAGTTCCCTATTGATCACATCAGTCGCCACACGCTGGCTATTACCGTTGTCATAGTCGCCTTTCTCGATTCGATACGGCGCGTTGTCAATAAAATGGCACCAGATAAACTTAACCAGCTTGTATTTCTCGTCATCAGAAAGGCCGTCAGTCGAATCGAAGCCGCCCGTCTGATACCAGTCCCGATCGAAGTGCTCCTCCGTAAAGTTCGACAGGAACAGATTCGCGGCGGCATAGGTTGCCTGGTCATTGAGGTCGACTTTTACGCTGCTGCCCGTCTGCCCGGGCTCTTCCGGCTCCTCTTGCTCTTCGGCAGGCTTCTCCTTGGCGCTTCCCTTGTCCTTATGCTCGGCCGAACCCTCGTCGGACCCAAGTACCGTAATCTGCGATGAGTTGCCCTGCCCAAGCGGACCCAGTACGCCGGTCAGCGCCAAAGCGGAACCGCCGGCAACGAGCACGCCCGCCACGCACATGCCGGCAATCACCGCGCGCTTATGTGCTTTCTTTTGTACGGCACCCTGCACGGGAGGCATCCCTGCCGCCGGCATCGACGCGGGCTCGGCGGGCGCAGCAGCCGGAGAGGCCGTGCCCATGCGCGCCCCGCAGTTCGTGCAAAATTCGGTTCCGTCGGGCATCTCGGAGCCACACTTGGTGCAAAACATATTCGGGCATCCCCTCACAACAAACAGCATCTGTCGCCATCATATTGAGCCCTCAAAACGCAACTGTGTTGCGCAACATTGGCCGCCGTCTCCGAGTGCCAACTAAACGCGTCGAGCCCCTACCCCATCACACTCACACTGGGGCACAAATCCGCCAGCGGGCACTCGTCGCACTTGGGTTTGCGGGCGTCACGCAAACTGCACGGCGGTCATCAGCACTCGGTCCGCTCACCCAAAACGCGCATGCTCAAACGCCCTCGGCACAAAACAGCCTGATCGGACAGGATCGATTATCAGCTTTACCTGCGTTATTTTGCAATTATGGCAATTGCTACTTTATAGTTGTGGTAACTTCTAGTTAGTAATTATGGTTTTTTGCCTTAACAATGTGGCAAATCCCAAAGGCCTGCCACGAAACCCGGCGGATACCGACAAACTCGGCACGAGACTTTCAAACCAAAAGCATGCCTGCGAGCATGCGATGCAAGACGCGAAGGGCGTTAAAAATGATTGAGCGAACCATGGCCCAAAAGCTACGCGGCATGTCAGAATGGTTTCCCGTCGTCTCGCTTACGGGGCCACGCCAAAGCGGCAAGTCAACTCTCATCAAGGCCGTCTTTCCTGAATATGAATATCTCAACCTCGAGAACCCGGAAGTCCGTCGCGCCGCACTCGATGACCCCGTCGGCTTTATCAGCAGGCGCCCTGATCATCTGATCATCGACGAGGCCCAATATGCACCGGAGCTGTTCAGCATGATTCAGGTCGCTTCCGACGAGCGCGGAAGGACCGGCCAGTATGTATTGTCCGGCTCGCAAAACTTTTTGCTTATGCGCAACATCCAGCAATCGCTTGCTGGGCGCGTCGGCATGCTCAAACTCCTCCCTCTCTCCTACCAGGAGCTCAGCGAGACGCAAATCTCGCTTGACACCTACCTGATTCGCGGGGGATACCCGCGCATATATGATGCGGGCATCCCCACCGATATGTTCTACCAAAATTACCTTATGACCTATGTGGAGCGCGACGCGGGCGGCCTTCTCGACGTGCGTAACCTGAGCTCCTTTAGAAAAATGATCGGGCTGTGCGCGGCCTGCGTGGGAGGACTGCTCAACCTATCAAGACTCGCCGCCGATGTGGGAGTCGCCACGGCGACGATCAGCTCGTGGCTTTCGATCCTGCAATCAAGCTATTTGGTATTCCTGCTTCAGCCATATGCTGGAAACATGCGCAAGCGGCTTACCAAAGCGCCAAAACTGTACTTCTACGACACGGGACTACTTTGTCATCTGCTTGGCATTCACGACGAGCGCAGTCTCATGAGCCACCCCCTAAACGGGGAAATATTCGAAAACCTCGTTGTCTCGGAACGCCAGAAGGCATATCTCAACAGAGGCATCGAGCCCACGCTTGTCTTTTATCGCGACGATAGCAAACGAGAGATCGACCTTATCGATCTAACAGAGCAGGCTCGCCCACAGGCGTTCGAAATCAAATCGGGCGCTACCTACCGAGACACATTCGCTCGACACCTACGCTCTGTTGGTTCTGAACTTGGCATTCCCGCAAAGGACCGAGCCGTCGTATATCACGGCTCCGAGCGCTACGATACCGAGGGCGCATCGGTTGTGCCGGCAGAAGAGTTCTTGCTTCGGGAGTCGTAGCGAGCGCCATGGTCACCGACCGCGTCCCGATTTGTGCCGCCCGGAGATACGCAAGAGCGGCGGCACCCTGCCCTTGCAACCTAGCCCACCCGTACACTGGGGCATAAATCCGCCAGCGGGCACTCGTCGCACTTGGGCTTACGGGCATCGCAAATCTCGCGGCCAAAGGTGATCCACTGGTGATTGACCGACTCCCAATACTCGTGCGGCAAGATCTTGAGCAGATCTTGCTCGGTCTTGAGCGGCTCTTTGGCGTGCGTCTTGGGACTCAGCATCAGGCGGTGCGCGATGCGGTTGACGTGCGTATCCACCGCGATGCCTTCCACGATGCCGTACCCCACGTTGAGCACGATGTTCGCCGTCTTGCGCCCAACGCCCGGCAGCTTGACGAGTTCCTTCATGTCTGCCGGCACCTCGCCGCCGTAATCGGCGACGATCATCTGCGCGGCCTCCACGGCGTGCTTGGCCTTGCTCTTATAAAAGCCGAGTGACTTGATGGTGTCTGCCACGTCAGCCACACTCGCCCCGGCCATGGCCTCGGGCGTGGGCCACTGGGCAAACAGCTTCGGCGTCACCTTGTTGACCTGCGCGTCGGTCGTTTGCGCCGAGAGCAACACCGCGATCAGCAGGCGGAAGGGATTCTCGTGGTCCAAAAAGCACTCGACCGGGCCATAGCGACGGTTGAGGCGCTCACACACCTCAACGGCGCGCTCGCGTTTGGCGGCATTGGTCTCGCGTGGCATAACGACTCCTCGGCTCAACGGCACAATAAACTTATGGGCACAATTGTCCCACGTCCGAGACGCTTACGCCTCCAAGAATGCGCCGGTCTGACGGCTCCACAGGCTCGCGTACTCGCCACCCGCCTCGACGAGCTGCGTATGCGTGCCGTCCTCGACAATCTCGCCATCGGCCAGCACCACAATGCGGTCAAGCGCCGCCACGGTGGACAGGCGGTGCGCCACCACAATGGAGGTGCGGCCGCGCATCAGATTCTCGAGCGCCTCCTGCACCAACGCCTCGGACTCGCTGTCCAAGGCAGACGTCGCCTCGTCGAGCACCAGAATCGGCGCGTCGGTTAGGATGGCGCGGGCGATAGCCACGCGCTGACGCTGACCGCCAGAGAGCTTGACGCCGCGCTCGCCCACCATAGTGTCAAAGCCACGGGGCAAGCGGTCGATAAACTCGGTCGCATTAGCCAAGCGAGCCGCCTCGCGAATCTGCTCATCAGTGGCGTTGGGACGACCGTAGGCAATGTTTTCGCGAATGGAGCGGTGGAACAGCAGCGCCTCCTGCGGCACGTAGGCAACCTGACGGCGCAGGCTCTGCTGCGTGCAGCGCGAGACGTCCTGGCCGTCCACGAGCACGCGGCCGCCCTGTACATCGTCCAGGCGCAACAACAACTTGGTGAGCGTCGTCTTGCCCGAGCCCGATTTGCCCACCAGGCCCACGCGCTGGCCCGCCGCCACATGAAGTGTCAGGTCATCGAACACGCTCTCGCCCGCCGCAGCGTCACGGTACGCAAAGCTCAGCTGCTCAAAATCAATCGCGCCCTCGGTCACTTTGAGCTCGGGGGCGTCCGGGTCATCTGCCACCAAACGTGGCTCGTCCAGCACGCGCGTCATCTCGGCCGCATCGCCGAGCGCGCGGTTGATGCGCTGCATCATGGAGCTTACGTAGTTCAGGCGCATGGTGAGGTTATAGGTGTAGGTAAAGATCATGACGAGCGAGCCGGCCGAGATGCCAAACCACGCGTTGCCGCCCGCCACGAATACGCTCACCACGGCCATGGTGATGACGATAAGACCCGAGGTCGTAAAGTTGCGCTGCATCATGGCGTGCATCGAGACCGTCTCGGCATCGCGCGCGGCACGATCAGCGGCGTCGAACAGATCACGTTCAAAGTCCTCGCGCCCGCAGGTCTTGACGGCCAAGATGTTCGTGACCGCGTCGGAGAGCACGCCCGAGAGCTTGTTCTGCGCGGCGGACGTCGCGGCCGAAAGCGGCATGATGCGCTTGTACATAAGCCAGACAAACGCGATGTAGACGGCCATGATGCACACCAGGATCACGGTAAACGTCGGCACCACCGGGGCGAGCGCCGCCACCGTGCAGATGACCGAGGTGATGGTGGGGATGAGCGAATACACCGTCACGTCGACCAGCCCCGTATAGCCGCTCATAAAACGGCTCGTCTGGCTCACGAGCGATCCGCCAAAGCGGCTGGTGTGAAATGTCATGGATTGATTGGAGAGCGTGTCGAAGCACAGGCGCGCCAGGTGATAGTTGCCCGCAATCTCGAGCTTGTAAACGGTGTAGTCCTGCAGCTTGGAGAGGATTTGGCCCACCAGGTTAACGAGTACGAGCGCCAGGATATAGGGGCCGAAGACCTCAAACACCTGATCACCCGCCACGGGACCGGCTTGAACGCGGTCGACAATGAGGGCCATCACATAGGTATTGGCAAACGTCAGCAAAAAGATGTAGCCCGCCGACGAGAACACCGAGAGAAAGACAATCAGCGGCTGCGTGCGCGTGACACCCCAAAACCGCTGCAACGTGCGGCGCACGGTGGAGCGCTTGAGCGGGCTGGTGCTTCTCTGAAACATGGGCTTCCTTTCACGTCTGATAGGGCGAAACGCCATTGTTGCACACTAAAGCGCACTTCAGGCAAGCACGATGCGAAAAGCGCCCGCGCCTCGCGCTTGCGCCGACGCCCCGCCGTCCGTTGCGGCTAGCCCTCGTCTTCCTGGCCCGCGAGTAAGCCTGCGGACTCCAAGCCCAGAATCGCGTCGGCCTCCTCGGCATCCTCCAGCGCATCGATGTCCTTGAGCTTGCGCTCCATAACGTTGGTGCGCGTGGTGATAATGCCCTCGACCGTCTTGCCCGCAGTCTCGATCTGCTGTTGGGCGCGGCGTAGCGCCGCCTGATAGCGCGGCAGCTCAGCCTTGACGGCGGAAAGCACGCGCAGCACGTCATCGGTGCGTTTTTGCAGCCTAAACGTCTGGTAGCTCATCTGCAGGCTGTTGAGGATGGCCGCCATGGTGCTGGGGCCGGCAACGTTGACGTGATAGTCGCGGCCCAGGGTCTCGATAAGCCCGGGGCGGCTGACGACCTCGGCGTACAGCCCCTCAAACGGAACGAACATAATGCCAAAGTTGGTAGTCGCGGGCACGCTCAGATACTTTTCGCAGATGTCCTTTGCCTCGCGCTTCACCATCATATCGAGCGTCTTGCGCGCGGTGGCCACCGCCTCGGCATCACCCGACTCCTGCGCGTCGAGCAGATGCTCGTACGCATCGCCCGGGAATTTGGAGTCGATCGGCAGCAGCACGGGATCACCCTCGTCCACCGGCAGCTTGACAGCAAACTCAACGCGCTCCGAGGCGCCGGGCTTGGTGGCAACGTTTTCCAGATACTGGTCGGGCGTAAGGATGTCCGCCAGGATTGCGCCCAGCTGCACCTCGCCCAAAATGCCACGCGCCTTCACATTGCCCAGCACGCGCTTAAGGTCGCCCACGCCGGTGGCGATAGATTGCATATCGCCCAGGCCCTTGTACACGGCCTCGAGCTGGTCGCTCACCTGCTTAAACGATGCAGACAGGCGATCGTTGAGCGTACGGGAGAGTTTCTCGTCCACCGTCGCGCGCATCTGATCGAGCTGCACGTTGTTGTCCTTGCGGATGGCGCCCAGCTGGGCATCGACCGTCTCACGCACCTTGTCCAGGCGGTGCTCGATGCCCTCGCGGTTGGCGCCGAGCTGTTGGGCCGTCTCGCGGCGCAGGTCATCCATGCGGTCGCCGGCCTGCGAGAACTCGCGCGCAATGGTCAGGTAGCGTTGCTGCTCCACGGCGGCGTCGGTCGTCTGCTGCTGCGCGATGGCGTTTGCCGTGCGGCGGGTTTCTGCCAGCGCGACGTTGAGGGCATCAAGCGTGCTGTTGGCCTGCTCGAGCGCAGCCAGCATCTCTGCCCCGCTATCGCCGCGCTCCCGCAGCTCGGCGCGAAGGCCCTTGAGCTGCAGGGCACAAGCCACAGCAACCCCCGCCGCCACCAAGGCGGTCACAGCAAGCACGATATCAATAGCAGACATAGACTCCGCCCAACAAACTCAATCGATCGTCAATCAAAACCGCGATCAATCTTACCCCGCCACACGCACCGGGCGCCCGGCCCCTTCTTGGGAGCTTCTCTCTTCCGCATATTCCATAATGCGACGCGCCGTCTCCCTGCTCACCTTTGAGTCATCGCCGGCTAAGTATGCGTACACGTTTCCCTTATTCAGATTCAAATCGCGGCAGAGACCGTAGCGCGTTACGCCCGATTCCCCTAGCGCCCCCAATGTTCTTTTTCGCATCAGGGCGTTGATCCTTCTGTCCGCCACTGGCTTTTCCTTCACCGCTCTATACGCACGCCAAACGTTGGCATAACGGTTAGGGAGCTCACTTTTGGCGCATAGAGACGCCATGCCACCCGCTTGATCGTACAAGGACAAAACGCCTCGGTAATCCTCTTCCATCCACGAACCCTCGGATAAACCCAGAACGTATTCGGCTTTTCCTTGCGCCAAAGCGAGCAAAAACAGAGGCTCCGCCACGCGCGGCGCAACCGTCGTCGCCTGCTCAACCAGTTTTCTAAAACTCAGCGACTGCTGCCCGGACAGCTCTCGGCAATAGCCTTTCAAAAATCCCTCAAAGGTCAGATTCAACCGAGCACCTCCTTTTTGTATTACCTGTATGCGCTGACCATCTCTTGATAACTCCGCTCCGAAGGCGAAGACGCCAGCGCTTCGCCCTCGTCGAATATAAGCCGTTCGAGCAGATCCCAATCAAGTCGGTCGATAAACGCTCGACTATGGAGGTCGACGATGTCGTTCGGACGGTAGGCATAGAGCTTCATTACCGCCAGGTCCTCCAAGGATGGCGTAAAGTACCTGATAAAACGCGCGCCAATATCCAAGGGAATCAAACGATCTTCGTAATTGAATGGCATCTGATTACAATATGCCACCGCCATACCATTCACCTCGGGATATCGAGCTATGATCTCGCGGAGGCACCTGTCTGCCTCAAACACATCAATGTCATGTGTAACCGACCGATTCGTTACATCGTTTAGCATGAAGGCGCTTCCTCCCACCAATACAACGCTCGGCCTGTCGTCTCTTGGACCTATTTCCAGCTCCGCCTCTTCGTCAATGCCCAAAAGAGTCCGCTCTAAATCCTGCTTATACATAGCAAATCCTATTATTATTCATCTTCAATAATACTATTCAGTCGCACGACAGGACCTACAGGATGCAAGAATTCTACTCGTGGCGATAATCCCTACACCCTAGAAGTCCTAATGTGACAAACGCTAACTCTCCCAGCCGGCACGGACGGTTGCTACGACATCGCCTAGGCGCTGGCCGAGAGCTGCCAAGTGCTGAAGCACCTCATTGGGCGAGGCGCCGTTGAGAATGCAGGTGAGCGCATACGAGACCAGGAAAATCGCCGCAAGTCCTAACGGAATGAGCACAATCATCGCTAACGTGCGCAGGCGCTGGCCCACGCGGCGGTGACGTGTGCGGCGCTTGTCGAACGCAAGCTCCTGCGCATATGAATCTTGTTGTACGGAATAGTTCTCTGGCGCCGATCCGCCCGCAGGCGAAACCGCGGGCGCGGCATTTTGCGCAGGGGGCTGGGCGGCTACCCCTTGCATTTGCATCTCCATAAGCCGTTGCTGCTGGCGCAACATGCGCTCAGCTTGTTGCTGCGGGGTCTCAAGAAACAGGTCCATGCTGGCCTCCAAAATCGGAGCATTCGACGCTTACGACCAGCATCCCGCACCACTATGACCGCGACAACGCAATCCGCAGCAATAGCTGCAAAGTTTCTTGCTGACAAAAGCTGTCGAAAACCTCAACAACTCCCCTACCAGCACTTTCTTTGAGCTTTTTTCGCCAGTAATCTTTTGCCCTTCCACCAACCCGCCAACTAACCAAAACCTGACCAAAAGC